>NZ_JBBMQY010000019.1:0-85754 GCF_038900255.1 Pseudoalteromonas sp. AS84
TGTGCAAATAGATCTTTAATTGATTTATTGGTGAATGGATTAAATAATTTAAGCGTGACTTTCGTAACAAGCGTACCGTTATAAGTGATTTATGCACTAAGAGCTTAAGAGGCGCTGCGCTTTTAGAGAAGGAAATAAACACCAAACGCGTTTTTTATTAGTATTATGTTTTCTCATTTACTCCTCTTTAGCTTCTCTTTGTGCAAATAGATCTTTAATTGATTTATTGGTGAATAGATTAAATAATTTCAAGCATTGCTTTCGTAACAACCTTACTCCGTAATTAGTAATTTATTCACTAAGAGAGTATGAGGCGCTGCGCTTTTAGAGAAGAAAATAAACACCGAAACTGTATTCTGATTGGCATTGTGTCTTCTCATTTACTCCTCTTTCGCTTCTCTTTGTGCAAATAGGCCTTTAATTTATTTAATTATTGATTAAGAATTACGGTTCTTCTAAATCAAACTCAGTTAAATGACCTTCACCATGTATAAGTTGATAGCGGGCTAAATTTCCTTGCTCTAGTGTTATTAAACTAATAGCTGAGTCGCTCACTAAGTATTTTTGCCCTTTACCTATGGTTTGGTGCTTATCTACTTCCATATGCCAACGTTTGGTAAAAAAGTTTAAGGGACTTTTTGGGCCGTATAAAATTGAGTCGAGCTTATCGAGTATGTTTATTAACTTACGCGGGAACTCGTTTTTAATACCACTGGCGGTAAGTTGCCAAATTCGATTGGGATGATCGCCAAAACGCTTTTGCACCGAAAAGCAAAATGAGTAGTGCACGTCTCCCGATAAAATAAGCGTTTCGTTTGGGGTGTCGGTTCGTCTAAAAGTATCGAGTAGCTTTTTGGCTGAGCCTTCGTGCGCCATCCAGTTTTCTACGTCTACCATGAGTGGTTGGCCACATATGTTAAACATGGCTTGAATGGCTTCTATTGATTTAACACCAAACACGGGGGCTGGCGATACAATAATAACCTGGTCGTGGCTTAATAGGCTTTCTTCAAGCTCTGTGAGGCGTTCCCAATCAAGTAGACCTGAAGGCTCATTAAAGTTTTGCTCATTTCGCCAGCGGTGCGTACGTGTATCTAGCACCACTACTTTGGGTATTGTAGTAAGTTCGTAATGCCAAAAGCTAAAATCGTTTAGTGGTTTATCAAATGCTTTAAACTGCCATAAATTATTAGCAGTACGGCTTTGCTTAAAAGGTGTTAGTAGCTCGCCCGTTTTATTTAGTGCATCGTTCCCCATTCCTTGGAATAGCCAATAACTAATTAAGCCGTTATTAATGATTCGTTTACTACTTGGGTTTTCATTTATAGCTTGCTCCCACCCAGCGGTTAGGTTCCAATCGTCGGTGACATCGTGATCGTCAAACATCATTAATGTCGATACATTGGCAAACAACCGCTCTACTTCACTCAAGCCTTTTGCATAATCAATTAATGCTGTTTTTTCAGCGTTAAAAATAGTTTTGTTTTGCTCGCTTTGACCTAAATACGTTGCGTTTTGTATATCAACGCATTGCCAAGCAGCGGCGCTAAAGTTTAATAAATAAAGCGCTATATATTCTTCAAAGTGGATAAGGTGGTTATACGCTTTTACACTTGAAAAGTGAGGTTCGTCTTTTTTTAGCCAATAACCTACACCTAACTTTGAGCGTTTTTGCCACGGCGTTTTTGGTAAAAACAAATGGCGATTATAAAGTTGCTCATTTATATCGTCGGGTAGCTCAATGGCAAGTGGTTGCTCTTTATAAATACCTAGGGCTTTAATTAACTGATGAACAGCTAATAACATGGGGCCAGCTACGTCGTCGGCATAAACCTGATCACCACTGAGTAATAGCAATTGCGCGCCTTGATTATTATTACCACGCTGAGTATTTTGCCAATGGCTTGCAGACACTAAGCTGTCTTTTGCTGGATGATGTGCATTACGGCACGAGCCATGCAAAATATCACTGAGTTTATTGGGAATTACAAATGCAGGCGTTGTTTGATTGCTATAGCACCACGGCGATAAATCGATTGCTGTATCGTCAATTATGAGTTCATAGCTTAATAAGCTATCTACAGGAAGTTTATTATCTACTGGCTTTATAATCACGAAATGCAGGTACAAATGTTCCCCTAAAGAAACAGTGTGTTGATCGCTATAACACTCAACATTTAATAAGTTTATTTGGCAGTTTGCAGGCTTGGAGGTAGCAAACTGAATGCAGACTCCAGTTTGCTCTGCACGGCGCACCATTGGCCCCATTAGTAAAATAGGAAGGTTTGCCGTGTAAGTAATCATGTATTTAGCCTTTAGCTGCTAATTTAAATAAAGAATAAAAGTTCTCGGTAGTCGCTTTAGCAAGTTCATTAAAGCTAATGCCTTTAAGTTCGCTAATGTAATAAGCAACATCTTCTACGTACGCTGGCTGATTTGTTTGCCCACGATGCGGTACCGGCGCTAAATAAGGCGAGTCGGTTTCTATTAATAATCTATCTAGCGGTATTTGTTTTACTACTTCTTTTAATTCAATAGCATTTTTAAAGGTAACAATACCCGATATAGATATATAAAAGCCCATGTCTATGGCTTTTTTTGCCATATCCCAGTCTTCGGTAAAGCAATGTAATACACCACCGCAGTTTTCGGCCTTGTGCTCACGCATTAAGTTAATTGTGTCGGCGCGGGCATCACGAGTATGAATAATTAACGGTTTTTGTAATTCGTTAGCCACTTCAATATGCCCAACAAAGCTGGCTTGCTGCACTGCGTGAGTATCTTTTGAATAATAGTAATCAAGACCCGTTTCGCCAATGGCAACAACTTTTTCGTGTGAGGCTAAGTCGATTAGTTGCTGTTTATTAAGGGCGTCTTTTTGATCAAGTGGATGTACACCGCATGAGGCTGATACATCGTCGTAATGCTTAATTTTATCAAGCATGCTTGGGAACTGATCAAGCGTTACGCTTACACATAAAAAGTGCTCTATTTGCTTTGCACGCGCTTTATCAAGAACTTGGTCAAGGTTTAAGTCTAGTTTATCAAAATCAAGACGGTCTAAATGGCAATGAGAATCTACAATCACTATAAGGCCTGTATTATGTTCAGGGTTTAAATTTGTTCGTTTAATTTATTATGTTAGCAATTAAAAGAACCCAATATAGGGCGGTGTTAATCTCAATGAAAAACCGACCCTATAACTACATGGTATATGTTTGATCGCCTGAGTTTAACATAGTCCCAAGTAGCTTTTCGATTTTAGCGTTTAGGTTTGTTTTATCGTCTAAAAAGCTAATACCAATACCTGGAGGGTTAGAGCTTTGTGCCCCTTGTGGCGTGATCCACGACACTTTACCTGTTACTACATCATCTTCTAAGGCATCGGGCAAGGTAACTCTAAGTGCTAATGAATGCCCTGCTTCGTAACGCATATTAGTACGTACAAATAAGCCACCTTTTTTTAAGTAAGGCATATAACAACGGTATAACTCGTCTAAATCGTCTATGTCTACTAGTAATTCTTGCATGATTAATCCTTTTAAGAATTTCGCAATGTGTATGCTAATCGTGATACAGCAAGCGGTAAATTAAGGCCAAGTACTTGTGTGTTATTTTGTAAAAATTCGCCTAATGCATTTTGCGCACTTTGATAAGCGTCAAAACTCATACCTTGCAGTAATTGCTGCTTTAGTTGCACGCTTAAAAACAAAGTAAATATACGAACAAGCTCAGGCTGTTTATTTATTATATCGACTAACGCTTTGAAATTATGGCTTTGTTTAAACTCAGTTGCAAACTTATAAAGTGTATCAATATTTTTTAGCTGGTCTTGCTGTTGCCAATGCTTTACTTGCAGCGGTTGGTTATAAAAAAGTGCCAGCCAACTATAGTTAGGTATATCTAATGTTTCTAACCATTGCTGGGCAAGTGCTGTATTAGTTATTTTTACGTCACTTTTAGCGCATCTACTTAAAATAGTTGCAGGGAGCTGTTCTGGTTGGCTTGTAGTTAATATTAAAAAGCGGCTATTAGTTGGCTCTTCAAGTGTTTTTAATAATGCGTTAGCTGCTGCTGTGGTCATTTTTTCGCAATTTTCGATTATTGCTACTTTATTGCCATTTTGCGCTGCAGAGTGATTCATAAAATCACTAATACCACGTATATCGTCTACACCAATACTTTGTCCATCAACTTGCGTTAAGCGCTTGTCGGGATGAGTACCCGCAAGAGTAAGTAAGCAGCTTTTACACTGTCCGCAAGGTGTTAGCATACTGTTTTTCGCAGCTACTTGCTTAGCTATATTTTGGCATAACAAAGCATTGCCAAGCTCATCACTTAACTCAAATTTACCTACGCCAACAGGCCCACAAAATAATTGCGCATGATGAAAACGCTCTGCACGATAACTTTGCGCTAAACGTGCTTGAGTATCATGTAGCCAAGGCAATGGCATATTATTTTAGGCCTTCAAAAAATGAATGCAGTACATTGGTTATATCGCGATGTACTTTATCAATACTTTGGTTTGCATCGACCGTTTTAATGGTGTTGTCGTCATTAGCTAGTTCAACATAACGCATACGTGTACGTTGAAAAAATTCAATGGCTTCTTGCTCAATACGGTCTAGCTCACCACGCCCTTTTGCACGTTCAAGGCCTATCACTGGGTCAATATCAAGGTAAATAGTTAAATCAGGCTTTAAGCCCTTTAATACCATTGACGAAAGTGAAGCTAATGTATTTGAGCTAATACCACGCCCGCCACCTTGATACGCCTGGGACGATAAGTCATGACGATCGGCAAGTACCCATTGGCCTTTATCAAGCGCTGGGGTAATAACATTGTGCATTAGCTGCGAGCGAGCTGCGTACATAATAAGCAACTCGGTTTCAAAGGCAATTTCTTCTTCATGCTCTGCTTTTACAAGCGTACGAAGCGATTCAGCCAGTGGCGTGCCGCCAGGTTCGCGGACATTAATAAAGTCTATTTTTTGTTTGTTTAAAAAGTCTTGGCATAATGAAATAGCGGTTGATTTACCCGCGCCTTCTAGCCCTTCTATTACTATAAATTTTGATTTCATAAAAACTTAATTCTTTTTATTTAATATATACGTTTTAACTGCCGCGTTATGCTGCTTTAACGTGGTTGAAAATTGGTGGCTACCATCGCCTTTTGATACAAAGTAAACGTATTCACTTTGCGGCGGATTAACTGCAGCTAAAATAGCGGCTTTAGATGGCATAGCAATCGGTGTTGGCGGTAAGCCATTAATACGATACGTATTGTAAGGCGTATAATCGCGTAAATCTTTGTATTTAATATCGCCATCAAAATCGGCGCCTAGCCCGTATATTACGGTAGGATCGGTTTGCAGGCGCATATTGGTGTTTAATCGGTTAACAAACGCCGATGCAATTAACGGACGCTCGCTGGCAAGGCCTGTTTCTTTTTCAATGATTGAAGCCATTATAAGTGCTTCGTATGCTGTTTTGTAGGGCAAATTAACAGCGCGCTGCTGCCAAGCGTCGTCTAACGTTTGCTGCATTTTTTGCGCTGCACGTTTTAATAAACTGCTCGCAGTATCGTTATTATGGTAATGGTAAGTGTCGGGGAATAACCAGCCCTCTAGGTGCGTATTATTACCCAGTATTTGTGTACTTAGTTCATCAGTTTTTAAATCGTTTTGTAACTTATCGGCTTTATTAATAGCACTTAGTACTTCACGTAAGTTTTGCCCTTCAATTATTGTAAAACTAAAATTGATTTGCTGGCCTTGGTTAATTTTTTTTACGTTATTAATAACGCTATCGGCCGTTAGCTCGTAAAGCCCCGCTTTTAAGTCGGTAAGTGTAGGATCTAATTTTGCAATGACTTGATAACGCCAGCAACTTTCTACCCAGTTATTAGCTTGCCATTGCTGACATAACTTATTAAAGCCAGTGCCATGCTTAACTTCAAATTGTGTGTTTTGGGCTACTTTTAGCGGGCTATTTATTGTTGCTTGTAATTGCTGGTAACCAATAGCAGTGGTTATAACAGCTAAAAAAAGTACCGATAAAATAACTTTTAACACTCAGCCTCCTTGGCTAATAATTTAGTTAATAATGCGTGGCTGTTATCTGTATTAAATACCTGTTGCTCAATACTTTTAACAGGTACTGCTCCCATTAAGCTATTACACACAAATACGGCGTCTGCTTGGGTTAAATCTTCTACTTTTACGCGTTTAAATTCAACAGGCAATTTATCACATAACGATTGTAGATAAACGCCCTTTATTCCGCACTCATCAAGCAATGGCGTATACACACACTTATTTTTAATCGCAAAAATATTAGCTGCTGAAGCTTCAATTACATTGTTACTGTAATCAAGCACTAACACATCGTCGCAGTTTTGCGTTTGCATCGCTTTTTTAATTAGCACTTGTTCAAGTCGGTTTAATGTTTTAAGACCCGCTAAATATGGCTGTGCTGCTAATTTAATGGGGCTTATTTCGAGAGTTACACCCTTTTTAGCAAGCGCTTCGTAATTACTAGGGTAATCTAATACACTCAATAAAATAGTAACATTGCACTCACTTGGCAACCCATAACCACGTCCGCCTTCGCCTCGCGTTACAAGTATTTTAAGCACATTCAGTGGTGCAGCTTTAATATGCCAAGCAATTTGATTTTCAAGGCTATTAAAGTCTAGCTCAGGAAACCCCAAGCGCTGTGCGCATTCAATCAAACGTGCTTTATGATGAGCCCAATACTGTACTTCCCCATTAACAACCTTAGCCGTTGTAAAAAAGCCGTCACCGTAATTTAAGCCCCTGTCACGCGTGCTTAAAGTGCTGTTTTGATCTACTGCTATTATTGTTTGCATTTTGTTTGGCATATAAAAAAAGCCCAGTTAAACAACTGAGCTCTTATAATTTGATTCGTTGTTAAAAAAGATTATACCTTTTTAAATAGCAACGAGCCATTAGTACCACCAAAACCGAACGAGTTACACAGTGCAAAGTCTAACTTTGCATCACGTGCAGTGTGCGCAATATAATCTAAATCACACCCTTCGTCTGGGTTATCAAGGTTGATAGTTGGCGACACTTTTTGATCTGTCAGTGATAAAATCGAAATAATAGATTCAACCGAACCGGCAGCACCTAACAAGTGACCCATCATAGATTTAGACGAGCCTACCATTACATCTTTAGCTGAATTACCAAATATAGACTTAACAGCGGCTGTTTCTGCTTTATCGCCTGCATTTGTAGATGTGCCGTGTGCGTTAATGTAACCAATTTGCTCAGCGTTCACTTGCGCATCGTTTAGTGCGTTTTGCATTGCAAGTGCAGCGCCCGCACCATCTTCTGGAGGGGATGTCATGTGGTACGCATCGCCGCTCATACCAAAGCCTACAAGCTCAGCATAAATCTTAGCTCCACGTGCTTTAGCATGTTCGTACTCTTCAACTACAACAACACCAGCACCGTCAGAAAGCACAAAGCCATCGCGGTCTTTATCCCAAGGGCGAGAAGCCGCTTGTGGATCGTCGTTACGTGTTGAAAGTGCACGTGCAGCATTAAAGCCACCCATACCAATTGGGGTACACGCTTTTTCTGCACCGCCAGCAACCATTGCATCTGCATCACCGTAGGCAATCATGCGCGCTGCATGGCCAATATTATGCAAACCAGTAGTACAGGCAGTTACAATTGAAATATTTGGACCACGAAGCCCATGCATCATTGATAAATGACCTGAGATCATATTAATAATGGTAGACGGCACATAAAATGGCGATAACTTGCGCGGACCACTATTTAATAGCTTAATGTGGTTTTCTTCAATTAACGTAAGCCCACCAATACCTGAACCTACAGCTACACCAATGCGTGCTGCATTTTGCTCGGTGATTTCAAGGCCTGAATCTTTAAAGGCTTGAACACCCGCTGCAATGCCGTACTGAATAAACAAGTCCATTTTTTTAGTATCTTTCGCTGACATGTATGCAGTTGCATCAAAGTCATTTATTAAACCCGCGAACTTAGTACCAAATTTTGATGTATCAAAGTGCGTTATTGTTTGAATGCCACTTTTACCATCTAATAAGCCTTGCCAGGTTGATTGAACATCATTACCTAGCGGCGTCAACATTCCTAAGCCAGTTACGACGACTCGACGTTTAGCCACGGTTTGCCTCCAATAAGGGATATTTTACAAGGGGGTGATCATACCCAAGCTACCTCAAAGTGCTAGTCCCAAAATAGATTAAAAACGCATAACACAATCAAAATTAATTTTTAGCTAAAATTGAGCATCGAGATTTAAGTTTTGAATCATGAACTTTGAGGTGGTTTGGATATAAAAAATTAAAGGCAGCGGATGCTGCCTTTAACGTGCGATTAATTACTCAGCGTGTGCTGTAACGTAATCGATAGCAGTTTGTACTGTAGTGATCTTCTCAGCTTCTTCATCTGGGATCTCAGTATCAAACTCTTCTTCAAGAGCCATTACTAGTTCAACAGTATCAAGAGAATCTGCACCTAGGTCATCTACGAAAGAAGATTCATTTTTAACTTCTTCTTCTTTAACACCTAGTTGTTCAATGATAATTTTCTTTACGCGTTCTTGGATATCGCTCATTCTTCTTTCCTTTATTAAAAACGCCGATGCGTTATTTTCAGATTGCCGCGTAGTTTACGCGGCATAATTCTCTGATTCAATGATTTGACCATAAATAATTGTCTGGTCAAACCTCTGAGTGTGTGTTTTGTCTTTTATCGCTTATTTTCGCAGCGATTTCAAGTATGTTTAAAGCAAGTTCACAAATAATTCAATGTTTTTGAGGTAACTTACTTAACTTTATCAAGCAGTAATTTAGGTACTATGGTTATTAAACCATGTACATCGCGCCATTTACATGCAAAGTTTCGCCTGATACATACGCAGCCGCGTCAGATGCTAAATAACATACTGCAGCCGCAATTTCGTCAGGTTGACCTAAACGCCCTGCTGGAACATTTGCAAGTGTTGCTGCTTTTTGCTCGTCAGTTAAATTATCAGTCATGTCTGTTTGAATAAAACCAGGTGCAATTACGTTAACGGTAATACCACGTGATGCAACTTCGCGCGCTAGTGACTTAGAAAAACCAATTACACCCGCTTTAGCCGCTGCATAATTAGCCTGACCTGCATTACCCATAGTACCCACTACTGAGCCAATGTTAATAATACGGCCTTTCTTTTTCTTCATCATTGGACGAAGTACCGCTTTAGATAAACGGAAAACTGAGCTTAAATTAGTGTCGATAATATCGTCCCACTCAGTCTCTTTCATACGCATTAATAAGTTATCACGTGTAATACCTGCGTTATTTACAAGTACGTCAATATCGCCTAAATCAGCTTTTATTGCAGCAAGTGTTGCTTCAATAGATGCAGGATCGGTTACGTTTAATGCATAACCTTTACCACTGTCACCTAGGTACTCACTGATTTTAGCAGCGCCTGACTCACTTGTCGCAGTACCTGCAACTTTTGCACCTTGTGCAACTAATGTTGTTGCAATTGCTTTACCAATACCACGGCTGGCGCCAGTAATTAGGACAACTTTGCCCTCTAATGAAAATAAATTAGACATTTTATATACTCTTATTTAGCTGCATCAATTGAAGCGGCGTCGTTTACTGAGCCACAGATCATTGCTTTATCAATTCGTTTAGCAAGTCCTGTTAATACTTTACCAGGACCAAATTCGTAGCTTTGTGTTACATCTTGCGCAACCAGGGCTTGTACTGTTTCTGTCCAGCGAACTGGGCTGTAAAGCTGGCGCACTAATGCATCTTTAATTGTATCAGCTGACGTTTCAGCTTTTACATCAACATTATTAATTACATCACATTTAGGTGTATTAAATGTTAAAGCGGCTAAATCTGCTGCAAGCTTTTCAGCTGCTGGCTTCATTAACTCACAATGTGAAGGTACGCTAACCGAAAGTGGTAATGCACGTTTAGCACCGGCATCTTTACATGCTTGCGATGCTCTATCTACTGCCGCTTTATGCCCTGCAATAACAACTTGACCAGGAGAGTTGTAGTTAACTGGCGATACAACCTCACCTTGCGCTGAGGCAGCACAAGCCGCTTTAATTTCTTCATCGCCTAGGCCAATAATAGCGGCCATTGAACCTACGCCTGCTGGCACGGCTTCTTGCATGTATAAACCACGGTTTTCAACAAGCTTTACGGCTTCGCTCAAGCTTAATACGTCGCTACATACTAGCGCTGAGTATTCACCTAAGCTGTGACCCGCCATAACAACGTCGGCATCTGGGTTAGCTGCTAACCAATCACGGTAAATAGCAACACTTGCAGTTAGTAATGCAGGTTGTGTGCGGTGGGTTTGATTTAATTTTTCTTCTGGGCCATTAAGAACTAGCTCTGCTAAGTCGTAACCCAGTGCATTTGACGCTTCTGCAAATGTTGCTTTAACAATGTCAGAACTCTCTAGTAGTTCTTGTAACATACCAACGCTTTGCGAACCTTGACCTGGGAATAGAAGTGCAATTTTTTGTGCCATACTTTGCTCTTTTTAATTAAACAAATAAATAATGAAATACACGGCACATCAATTATTGATTAACCGCCGTGTCTTTAGAATGTGTGTTTTCGAAAATAGCGGCTATTTTATCAGGAAGTTGACGTTCAACCTCTTTTACCGCTTCATCAATAGCTGCTTGAAATGCTTTAGCTGACGCATTTCCATGACTTTTAACGACAATACCGCGCAATCCTACCAGAGAAGCACCGTTATACTGGTCGGGGTTCACCCTTTTATAGAGTTTTTTTATTATTGGACGCAACATAAACGCCATACATTTATATAAAAGATGCTTTTCGAGTGCGGTTGTAAACTTATTCATAATAAGCTTGGCAATGCCTTCGCATGTTTTAAGTGCCACGTTGCCAACAAATCCTTCGCATACAATAACATCAGCTTTACCCGAAAAAATATCACTACCTTCGCTGTAACCAATATAATTTATATGTGGGCTTTGCTGCATTAGTTGTGCAGCTTGTTTAATGTCGTCGTGGCCTTTAATGTCCTCAGCACCAATGTTTAATAAACTAACGCGAGGATTGTCCAAACCAAGTGCTTGTCCGGCAACAATAGAGCCCATAATGCCAAACTGATAGAGCATTTGCGCATCACAATGCACATTGGCACCTAAGTCGAGTAAATATACTGGGTTTTGGCTTTCTGTAGGAACAGCTGAAATAAGTGCGGCACGTTTAACACCTGGCAGCATTTTTAATACATAGTGAGCCATAAAAAATAGAGCACCGGTATTGCCTGAGCTAACACATGCTTGAGCCTCGCCCGATTTGACTAAATCTAGGGCAACACGCATAGATGAGTCTTTTTTTGAACGCACAGCAATTGCAGGTTCGCAGGCATTAGTGACTATTTCACTACAGTGACGAATTATGAGTCTAGGATGAGGTAGAGAATCGAGGGATTCGAGTTCTTTAGATATAACGTGTTCATTGCCACACAAAATGAGAGTTAAATTGGCATGAGCATTTACCGCACAAACGGCAGCAGGAATAGATGAACGGGGGCCGTAATCGCCCCCCATCATATCTAACGCTATGGTTAGATCTTTCAGCATATAAGTAATCTCTTATTTAGAAATTACTTGAACGCCTTTGTAGTAACCATCTGCAGTCACATGGTGACGACGATGAGTCTCACCAGATGTTTGATCTACAGTTAAAGTTGGACCACTGATCGCATCGTGTGAACGGCGCATGCCGCGTCTTGCACGAGACTTTTTGCTTTTTTGTACAGCCATAGTCTTCTCCTAAGAATCTTTCTTAAGTTGTTTCAAAATATCAAATGGATTAGGTTTATCATCTTCCGCCTTTAATACACCAAAGCTGGCAGGCTTTGCTGAATAACTGCATGAAGCTTCGTTGTGGGTAGCCACTAATGGAATTGCTAAAATTAGCTCGTCTTCAATTAAATCAAAAACGTTAACTTCACCATTTTCATCAAGCGCTACTTCATCGTAGTCTTCTGGAAAAATATCTAACTCTGTATCTTCACCTACTGGTGAGTATGCAAAGTCTTGAACCAAATCCAACCCTAAATCACCATTACAACGTTGACAAATGACAGTAACGTGTGTGGACAAATTGCCTCTAATCACAGCGAAACCTTGATCATCGTTTTTGCAATGTATTTTTACCGCTATTTCACCTACTTCTTCCTGCACAACTTTCTCTAAACGAGTAAGTTTTTCAAGCGGTACAATTCCGTCATACTTTAAACGGTGCTGCGCTGCTTTGCCTGGATGAAGAGTGATGGGAATTTTCACCTTTTGCATAGGGGCTGCATCATATAGATAGTTAGTTTGTTAGTCAAAGTAAAAAACCATTTTTACTTTGTTTTTAACGTGTTTTACTCTCGGATCTGATTTATCCTAACTCAATCTGAATTATCGTAGGAAAACAGTCCGTGAAGCATCCACTCATTTTAGCGTCAAGCTCGCCTTTTAGGCAGTCTTTATTACAAAAATTTAATTTACCATTTGATACGTTTTCACCAGACATTGACGAATCAGCACTTGAATGCGAAACACCTACCGAACTGGTTAAGCGTTTAAGTGAATTAAAAGCCTCAGCGGCTAATAAACACTTTAACAAAGGGTTAGCTATTGGATCAGACCAAGTCGCTGTGTTTAATAATCAAATTTTAGGTAAACCACATAATAAACAAAATGCCGTAAAACAACTAAATTTATTTAGCGGTAATACTGTAACATTTTTAACTGGGCTTTGTGTTTACGATATTGTAACTGGCACTAAAAAAACGTGTGTTGAACCCTTTGATGTTACTTTTAAAATCCTTAGTGATGTACAAATTAGTGCTTATTGCGATGCTGAGCAGCCTTATAATTGTGCTGGCAGCTTTAAAAGTGAAGGGTTAGGCATCTGTTTATTTGAAAAACTAAGCGGAGACGATCCTAATAGCTTAATTGGATTACCATTAATTAAACTCAGCCAGCTACTGACTGAGTTTGGTATTGATGTACTTACTGCTCAAAACAAGTTTTAGTTAAATAAATTAGCCAAGCAAAACCTGTTGCAGCTGCAGATAGTTATCTACTGTTACAACAGGGCTAAGCTTATTTAGCTGCTGTGCGTTATGTACACCCATTGTTACACCAATTCTATCCATGCCAGCAGCTTTTGCCATGGTCATGTCTATTTGAGTGTCACCAATCATTACAGCGTCTTGAGCGCTTATGCCAAGTTCTTCAAGCAATTGATACAACATATCTGGAGACGGTTTAGACAGTGCCTCATCGCTTGTACGTGTTGCACTAAAAAAATGTCTAAGTTGGCTTTGATCAAGCAAACGCTCTAACCCACCTCTACCTTTACCTGTTGCAACCGCTAAAACAATGCCCTGCTCTTTTAAGGCATTTAAAACGCCGATAACATTAGCAAATACAGGCGTGGGAGTAGTATCCACACTGTATTGATATTTATAACCTGAAATTAACGCTTGGTGCTGCGCTACATTATCAGGAAATAAAACGTCAATTGCTTTTTCAAGCGACATACCAATAATGTTTTTAATGGCTTCATCACTAGGTGGCACTATATTAAGTGACTCTGCGCTACTACGAATACAGTTAACTATTTTAGTCACTGAATCCATAACAGTGCCGTCCCAATCAAAAATGACGAGCTTATATTTTTTAATTGGGGCTACTTTTATCACAGTTTCGCATCTCGTAGTTTTAGTAGTGTATTTTTAAGCGTTTTATCTAGCGGTGCTTCAATACGCATGGTTGTTTCGTTTTTAGGGTGATAGAAAGTTAAATCGTGTGCGTGTAAAAATAATCGATTTAAACCAACTTTACGCATAGATTCATCAAAACCCTGATCGCCGTATTTATCATCGCATGCTATTGGGTGACCTTTACACTGCGTATGCACACGAATTTGGTGCGTGCGCCCTGTAACAGGCGATGCTTGTACAAGTGAGCAATCGTTAAAACGTTCAAGTACTTTAAAACGAGTATGTGAAGGTTTTCCCTCAGTGTTATCTACACGTACTACGCGCTCGCCCGACTTAAGTGTATTTTTACGTAGCCCTTCGGTTACGTTTTTAGTTTTAGAGTCCCACTGCCCTTCTACAAGTGCCCAGTAATTTTTTTCCATTGTTTTTTCACGAAGTTGTTCATGCAATGCTGTTAACACCGAACGGCGCTTCGCTATAAGTAAACAACCCGATGTATCACGGTCAAGCCTATGAACTAGCTCAAGGCTGCGCTCTTCTGGGCGAAGTGCGCGTAGTGCTTCAATTAAACCATAACTTAAACCACTGCCACCATGAACAGCCATACCTGAAGGTTTATTTATGACGATAAGGTATTTATCTTCAAATAAAATATCGTTTTCTAGGCGAGTTACTTTGTCTAACTTTGATGGTACAAACTCTTCACGCTCAGCAACTCTGATAGGTGCAATACGCAGTACATCGTCAAGCTGCAGTTTATATACAGGCTTAATACGCTTTTTATTAACGCGTACCTCACCTTTGCGCAAAAGTTTATAAATAGCGCTTTTAGGCACCCCTTTTAAATGGGTAATAAGAAAGTTATCAATACGCTGACCTAAATGGTCTTCGTTGATCGTGACATAAGTTACTTGTAAGTCGTTTTTTTCTGACATTGCCTAATCACTAATTTAAGTAAAATAATTTAGTTGCTAACACTGTAATAATAGTGGGATAATCAGCAGCGCAAATATTTAGTATTTGCAAATAACAACGGTGCTTTTTAACACATTAAAACATTCGTGATGCACATTCTGGGTAGCCGATCATACAGATCCGAGTTAAGTTTTCCAAAGCTTTTATGCCTCCTCAGTTAACACGTGCGATCAATTAACGGCAATGCGCGTAATATATTGCTGGTTAAGTTTGAACATGAAGCGATTTTTAACGTGCTAGAGAAAGCAATGAACAGATAATTTGTCTGATAGTGACGACGTAAAAAACGTCGTTCAGCACTAGCTCAATTATTGTAGTACCGTATAGCAGCTTATTTAGAACTAAAAAAATCTAATAAATAAGCGTTCATTAACATCGGCAGCGATTTTTGCTCTTAAAACGGATATTAGCGATACATCAGTATGTATTGCTCACCAACTTAATGAGCCCTACGCGCCTAATATGAATGATATTTAGTAAGATTAATATGACAGGCCGACTTCTGGGTAAAACTTGTAAACGTAGCTGAAAAGCCGACAGTTTTAGCACCATTAAGAATTTAATAGCGATAATAATCGCTATTGTTTGCCAGCATTTAAAATACTGCATACGGGAAACAGAGCCGTTCCGTTAAAGACCCAGTCGTGAGGCTGCACATTCTAAAAATAGGGACAACTGAACAGGCGAGAAAAACATCGTCATGTCAGCGACATAAATAAGTAGAGTAACAATATGAAACGTATGCTAATCAATGCAACGCAGCAAGAAGAAATGCGCGTAGCACTGGTTGATGGCCAGCGCCTTTATGATTTAGATATCGAAAGCCCAGGTCACGAACAGAAAAAAGCCAATATTTATAAAGGCAAAATCACTCGCATTGAACCATCTCTTGAAGCAGCATTTGTTGATTACGGTGCTGACCGTCATGGTTTCCTTCCTTTAAAAGAAATTGCACGTACTTACTTCCCTGCAGGTTACACTTTTCATGGTCGCCCAAACATCCGCGACGTAATAAAAGAAGGTCAAGAAGTTATAGTACAAGTTGATAAAGAAGAACGTGGCCAAAAAGGCGCAGCGTTAACTACTTTTATCAGTGTTGCTGGTAGCTATTTAGTTCTTATGCCTAACAATCCTCGTGCTGGCGGTATTTCTCGTCGTATTGAAGGTGATGAGCGTACTGAACTAAAAGAAGCATTAGGTCGTTTAGAACTTCCTAAAGGTATGGGCTTAATTGTTCGTACAGCGGGTGTTGGTAAGTCATTTGAAGAACTTAACTACGACTTAAAAGCATTATTAGTACATTGGGATGCAATTAAACAAGCAGCTGACAGTGCTAAAGCACCGTTTTTAATTCACCAAGAAAGCAACGTGATTTTCCGCGCAATACGCGATTATTTACGTCGCGATATTGGCGAAATTTTAATTGATAAACCACGTGTTTTTGAAGAAGCTAAAGCGCACATTGAGCGTTTTCGTCCTGACTTTATGAGCCGTGTTAAGCTTTATCAAGGCGACACTCCTTTATTTACGCATTACCAAATTGAAAGCCAAATTGAGTCTGCGTTCCAGCGTGAAGTACGTCTTCCTTCTGGTGGTTCAATTGTAATTGACCCAACTGAAGCACTTACATCTATCGATATCAACTCGTCTAAAGCAACTAAAGGCGGCGATATTGAAGAGACTGCACTTAATACTAACTTAGAAGCGGCCGATGAGATTGCACGTCAATTACGTCTGCGTGACTTAGGCGGTTTAATTGTAATCGACTTTATCGATATGACGCCTCCACGCCATCAGCGTGAAGTAGAAAATCGTTTAAAAGATGCTGCTCGCCCAGATCGTGCTCGTGTTCAAATTGGTAAAATTTCACGCTTTGGTTTACTTGAAATGTCGCGTCAGCGTTTGCGTCCTTCATTAGGTGAAGCAAGCCAAGGTCCATGCCCACGTTGTAGTGGTCAAGGTACTATTCGTTCAAACGAATCAATTGCTCTTTCTATTCTTCGTTTAATTGAAGAAGAAGCAATTAAAGACAACACAGCACAAGTAAATGCACAAGTGCCTGTTGCCGTTGCCGCTTATTTGTTAAATGAGCAACGTCGTAGTGTTCACCGTATTGAAAAGCATCACAAATGTGACGTAGTGATTATTCCAAATCAACATATGGAAACACCACATTACGAAGTTATGCGTTTACGTAAAGACGAAACACTTGAAACAGTAAGCTACGGACAAGTTGTTGCACCAGAGCCTGAAGTATTTGAGATGTCAAAATCACCAAGTACTCCAGTACGTGAAGAGCCAATGTTAAAAGGCGTGGTAATGCCTTCTACTCCAGCTCCACAAGCAGCTCCAGCTAAAGCAGTAGCACCAGCGGCTGTTGTACAAACTAAAACTGAAGGTGGCTTACTAGCTGCTATTGGTAATTGGTTTAAGTCGTTATTTGCAAGTGAATCTGAAGAAGATAAAAAAGAAGCTGTAGAAAAAGAGCAGCAAGAAGCGCGTAATAACGCTCGTCGTGGTAACGATAATCGTCGTCGTAATAACAATCAACGTCGTCGTAATAATAACCCGCGCACTAATAAACCACGCAACGAACGCCCTGCAGCTGAAGAGGAAGTTAAAACAGACTCACCAGCAGCAAGCACCGAGACTCAAGAGAGAAACGAGAACCGTAATAAGCGTCGTCGTAACCCTAACTCTCGTAAGCGCCCAGAGCATAAAAGCGAAGAAAAAGATCAAGTTAAAACTGAAGCTCCTGCAAAAGCAACAGTAGAAGTAGAAACTGATTCTAAGCCAGCTCAAGCTGCAGAGCCTAAAGAGCAAAAGCCTAAAGTTCGCCGTCAACGTCGTAACATACGTAAAAAAGTACGTCTGCAAGATGAAAACGCTGAGCAAGCTAACTCAACAGAGCAAACACCTGAACAAGCGGTAGTGACTGACACTCCACAAGTTCAAGAGCAAGCACCTGTTGCAGAAAAGCAAACACAAGCTCCGGCAGAAAAAACAGCGCACATTAAAGAAGAGAAAGTTGACACTGTTGATTCTAACGATGAAACAGCAACTACTGAAGACGAGCAAGAGCAAACACGTACACGTTCACGCCGTTCTCCTCGTCATCTTCGTGCATCAGGTCAACGTCGTCGTCGTCCTGAAGGTGAAGCAGAAGTTAAATCTGACGAAGCCCCTGCATTTGTTCCAGTTGCTGATCAAGCTGCTGCAGAATATGAAGCAGAGCTTAAAGCTAAATCTGAAGAAACACCTGTGGATGCAGCGCAGCAAATTGAACAAGCCGTCGCGGTTGAAGACTTAGCAAAAGTTGAAGCTGTAGAAGAGCCTGCTAAAGTTGAAACTCCAGTAGCAACTGAAGAGCCAGCTAAAGTTGAAACTCCAGTAGTAACTGAAGAGCCAGCTAAAGTTGAAACTCCAGTAGTAACTGAAGAGCAAGCTAAAGTTGAAACTCCAGTAGCAACTGAAGAGCCAGCTAAAGTTGAAGCGCCAGTAGTAACTGAAGAGCCTGCTAAAGCTGAAACGCCAGTAGTAACTGAAGAACCTGCTAAAGTTGAAACGCCAGTAGCAACTGAAGAGCCAGCTAAAGTTGAAACACGAGTAGCCACTGAAGAGCCAGCTAAAGTTGAAGCAAAAGTGAAAACTGAAAAATCAGCACCGCATGTTAAAACAGCGGTTACTCAAGGGTCAGCAAGTGCGCCAATGGCACAACCTACTCCTGTAGCTGATAGCGAAGTGAAACATACGTCTGTAGCAATGGCTCACGATAAACGTGAACTAGTTCCAGACAGTGGTTTACGTGCAGGTTCAATCAAACCTGCTGGTCGTGCAAGCTCTGCAATGACTAAAACAATGAGTGTTGATTAATAACTAACATTCATTAAAAAGCCCCGCTATTTAATAAATAGCGGGGCTTTTTTGTGTTTATTGCCGAACAAAGCTTAGATTACGAGATTTAAGTATTATTTAAATGTATCAACTATATCTATATAATATGAACCGCTAGGCACTCATCGGTTCGATTTCTAGCTTACTTATAACTTCCCAAAGATTTTCTTTCTTTCTGAATACATAACGATATACATCATGAGGGTTAGAATATTGCCCCTTTGCTTTTTCAGCAAAACGCCATAAGGTTATTTGTGTATCGCCATTTTCCATTTTTTTAGTTTCAATAATGCGGTGCCTTGTTAATACCATAGATGAACGATTCATCTCTTCTTTCAAAAATTCGTATAAAAAATGATATAAGCTAAAATCTTTATCTTCATCAATTCGTTTAAGCACGATCTGGTGTTTTCTGACACTCTGGTCTAATTCGATCAGGATCTCATTTTTTTCTCTTCTTACAATTGAAAAAACCAGCTCATGCTTCATTAAGAAGCTAATCTTATTTTCTTCAATTATTCGCCAATGACCATCTGAGATGATCCCATCACTAAAATACTTAGTAACTGTGCCATCATTCTCTAAGCAATAGTATGTATTGTAATCACCAATCCAATTACCGCTCATTTCATGTTGAATATGTAAATATTCATCGGCTGTTGCAATAGGTTTTATTTCTTTATACTGTTTACAGCTATCAAGCCAATCAAAAATATTATTCGATAATCTCTGGCAATCTCCACCATCGTGCCACCATAACCAAACTGAAAAAGCATCTTCTGGATCTATAAATAATAGATCACCATCCTGTTGAGAAATAACGATAACATCATCCAGTCTTTTTAATAAAAACACATCTTTGCCACAAGTCGTGGTTATATAATCTTGCGATAAAACCTCCAATAACATATTTTTAATTGGAACCATCGCATGAGGATCATTTAGTGATAGTTTAAATTTTTTATCCGTGCATTTAGGATCTTCAATCGTGAATTTACTAAATGCATTTATTAACTCACTAATCTCTTTAGGAAGTAATATATTATTTATTTCCATAATAATTTCCCTATATTAAAATAAACATTTTAAAAAAGTAATTTTTTATAATAGTTATACTTAGGTTTGTAATGTTCAACTGCCATCTGACCCTATTATTAATCTAAATTGAAACTTTAGATTCATTGTTTATAAACAATTCAAATAATGAATTAGTTGGAAGTGGTATATTCAAAAGAAGTGAACTATCAATACAATCACTTTCAATATCAAAAAGGTATATTCTCTGTTAATAGTCTCTTCAAATATTAAATTTGTTCTTTCTGATAATCTAAAAAATAGATTTCCTGGATCAACTAAAAGCTAATCACTTTCACAAACGATTCTTTTTAAACGTAGGATAACTTTGAGTTAAAATTATGCTCCTTATAATTTAATTATAATCAATTTCAAAAATATTCATCCTGCTAACAAAATTCAAAAAAGCGCAGTTTTAATTACTGCGCTTTTATAGCTTTCAAACTCATTTCAACGTGTCGCATATTTAAAATGCTTTACGACTCGCTTTCACTTTCCATAAAACGTTGTAACTGATCTTTTAAGTTTGGCGGAATACCTTTAATAACTAACGTATCGGTTGCTTCGTTATAGGTAACACGCTCACCTAAATGCTTACGTTCAAAGCTTACACTAACTCCACCGCCAAGACCTGAAAACTTAACCATACTGGTTACTGTTTTTTTATCAACGGGGAAAGTTTCTTCCAAGTCATAGCTTTGCTCTTTGCAAAAACTATCAAACGGGCTGTCATCGCCTTTTGTAAGCGTTGCAGATAGATCGCTCACACTTGCATCTTCGCCTGTGGTTACGCAATCATTACAGTAATCAAATACTTGCTTACGTAAATCGTCTTTTTCTGATTTATCAAACTGTTGCTCTGATAAATAATCCTCTACTGCGCTAAGCATTACTTGGCTTTGCTGTTTTGAATCAATACCTTCTTCACAGCCTAAAAAGTCTAAGAAAAAGTCAGCAACTTTACGACCCGCACGTCCTTTAATAAATGAAATATAACGATTATCTTCTGCTTGCGTATCCCACGCTGTTAAATCGATACGAGCAGCGAGTTGCATACGAGATATGTCTAAATGGCGAGAAGCCGCTAAATCAAGCTCTGAGGTCATAGAGTAATGCTCTTTAATGTTAATCATCGCAATTAACATGTAATCGGTAGCAACATACTGATAATGACAAAATACTAAATAACCTGTTTCACTAAAAGCGTACTTATCAAGTTCTTCTTTTAAAACCGTTGAAGCTTGCTCTGTCATATGCCAAAAGCCTAGCTCATCGTTACGGTAGCTTTGCATTGCAGAGGCTACAACACTGTTTTTATCACCACTGAAAGCACAGTAACCTTTACCAGGTTTACCATTATATGCATGATGTAATTGTTCGATAAAAACGGCTACTTTATCGTTAATTACCATCTCATCATTTCGAAGGTGAATTTGCGTATCGTCGTCTTTTTTGTCTACATAATGAACGACTAATTTTTTAACGTCTGTTGTCATCTTTGTTTTTCACGCCTCTAGTGTTAAAATACGAGAATATAACTATTTTATTGAACCAACTGATGCCAATCTTATCAAAATACTCTAATGAAGAAGTAGAACAAATCGTCGATCAGCTTATTGATGTGCTAACTAAACACAATGCGCCAGTAGATTTAAGCCTTATGTGTTTAGGAAATTCTATCACGCATATCTTAAAAGAGCATGTACCAACAGGGAAAAGACAAGCCGTAACTGAGAACTTTGCAAAAGCTCTATCACAGTCGGTTAAATAAACTCTATGAATTTATCGCAGCACAATCAGTTTTCATCAAAAGCGAGTCAGCTATTAAGCTGGGGCCATTGGTTTACTTTTGCCAATATTGGCTTGGCGCTATTTATTAGCTTAAGCTACTTATTTGCCGACTCGCCACCAACAAGCTTTATGGGCATTACTTATATGCTAGTAACGTGGTTAAGCCACACTAGTTTTATCGCCTTTTTAGCGTTTGTGCTGACGGTATTTCCGCTTAGTTTAATATTCCCCTACCCACGACATATACGAGGCATGGCGGCTGTAATAGCCACACTAGGCGCATCACTGCTTACCCTTGATGCTTATGTTTACGTTAATTTGGGTTATCACCTAAGTATATCTGCCTTACCTGAGATTATTTCTCTACTGTGGCATCGTTTAACCAGTTCACCTGCTTTAACAACCATTTTAGCTAGTGGGATTGTATTACTTATTTTAGGCTTTCAGCTACTTGTGAGTAATTACACATGGCAACACCTTGAGCGCTTAAAACAATATAAATTTGCACGTTACGCAATTTCATTTTTAATAGTGTGTTTTTCACTTAGCCACAGCATTCATATCTGGGCTGACGCAAATTTAAACTTTGATGTAACGAAGCAAGATAATGTACTACCACTTTCATACCCTACTACCGCTAAAAGTTTATTAGCTAAAAATGACTTGCTTGATATAGAAAGCTATAAGCAGGCACATAACGTAAAAATTAATAACCAAAATATTAGTTATCAAATGCCAAGCCCGCTTGATAAGTGTGAAGACTACACACAAGCCAATGTAGATATTTTTGTATTTGAAACCCAGCAACAACTCGCTAAATTTGTTGCCGATAATAAAAATTTGCACAAAACAGAGCAGTTTTTACAGCCAACTAATCATGACGATATGCTATTTAGCTTAGTGTATGGTTTGCCAGCTTTTTATAAAGCAGCAATTTTAAGAGAGCAAACTCTTCCTGCTTGGCAAAGTCAGCGCCGCAGCATTGAAGTAACGGGTGTGGAAGAACTTAGTTTTATAAATGATCAAGCCCACAGCTCTAGCGCAATTAGAGTTATTAAAAGTAACGTTAACGCCGTTGTACGAGATGATAAAACCCAGGTTTTTGCTTTTAGTCTTGCCAATAACAAGCAAGAAGTAGTAACAACATCAACTTTATATAGCTCCGACAAACGTATTTCTAAAGTAGATGGACTTATTCAACCTAGCGATTTAATTGCCACAAGTGTTGGCCAATATTTAAATTGTAAAGCCATTGCCAAGCAAACAATGCTGGGCGTTAATTTATACAAGAAAAAAGATGATATGGGCGTTAACTACTCTCAAGGTGTCGTTATAGCCTATAAAAAAGATAGGATTACCTTAATAGATTCAGATGGTAACTTTAAAAATATCTCTGCCGCTGAGGGGTTTTCTATTGAACAAGGTTTAGATATACCATTTTTAGTGCAGAGTATTAAAAAGCTTAAAACCTTCACCCAATAGCCGTTATCCTAACCTAGCTTGCTATACCACCAAGCTAGGTTATAGTTTTATATTGTTGTTAGATATAAAAATCAAGGATGACATGTATGTTTAAAACTTCTCGTTATATTCTCCACTCTAGCTTTTTACTTATTAGTTTTTTTAGCTTTAGCGATACCACTTACTATAAATGTGTAACAGAGAAAGGCACAATCTTTTCTCAACTGCCCTGTGACGACGAAGCAACAGCTTATAAAGTTAACACAACAGGTAATCAGTATTCAGGCCCCAAAGTTGATTACACTAAACAACTAAACGAACTTGAGCGTGAAAAACTCCTGTCAGGTTTACAGGCTGAGTTACGTAGTAATAACCACAAACTAACTATACTTGATCGTAATAAGCAGCGTGCTGAATATAAACAACAAGAACGGTTAAATCATATTCTAGCCGTTGAAGACAAAAACCGTATTACCAAAGACATTACTAAAAAACTAAAAGTAATTAATAAAGAGTATAAAAAAGATGTATCTGTTATTACTAAACAAATTAAAATACTCGAAAAAAAGATAGATCAATACCAATAAATCACTCCAAATTAATGAGCAATATTTATCTTGGTTTTAAACTTAAAATAACATACCCTTAACACAATAGAGTATAAGCTCTAGGGACTATTAAGGAGTGCAAATGCAGCCTCGCCATATTGCTGAATTAATTTTAACGGGTTTTAAAAGGCACTATCAACTATTTCAAAAAACAACGGCCAAAGCTCCCCTCGCCTTTGCAAAAAAAGATTGGCAAGCAATTAATGATATAAGCCGTTTGCGTATCAGCTATTATGATGATCGTGTTAACGAAACTACGCAAGCGCTAAAAAAAGAAACCCCAACAGAGCAACTTGATGAAAGCCTATGGCTTGAAGTTAAAAAGATATACCAGCATTTTTTATGTTTTCATCCCCAAGCTGAACTAGCCGAAACCTTTTATAACTCTGTATTTTGCCGGCTGTACCATAGGCGCTATTTTCATAATGACTTTATATTTGTAGAAGCAACTTTGAAAGATGCTCCTTCAGTACCTGTTGAGGCCGAATATAGGACATACTTTCCAGTAGTTGATGGCCTAAAGCCAACAATAAAGCGCATTATTAATCATTTTGATTTTAAAGCCCCATTTGTAAATTTAGAGCGTGATATTCGCCTTCTTGTTAAAGCATTTTATAAACAAGCACCCGATACACATCACCAGCCTTGGCAAATGCGCTTTGATATTTTGCACACGCCTTTTTATCGTAATAAAGCAGCTTATATAGTAGGTCGTGTTGTTTCAAAAAGTGGTGTTCAGCCTTTTATAATCGCCGTATTACACGATGAAGATAACGGATTGTATTTAGATGCACTTTTAACTAAGTCATCTCAAATGCGTGTTATTTTTGGCTTTGCCCGTGCCTACTTTATGGTAGAGACTCATGCGCCTTCAGCACTTGTCCGGTTTTTGAATCAGCTTATGCCAAACAAAACACTTGCTGAGCTCTATAATGCAGTGGGTTTTCATAAGCAGGGGAAAACTGAGTTTTATCGAGAGTTTTTAAATCACTTATCTCACTCAAGTGATGAGTTTACAATTGCTCCGGGTACACCAGGTATGGTGATGATGGTATTTACCCTCCCCTCATTTGGTTATGTTTTTAAAATAATAAAAGACAAATTTGGTGAAAGTAAGCCCTTTGGCCGTGATACCGTATTAAAGCGCTATCAACTAGTAAAAAACCATGATCGCGTTGGCAGAATGGCCGACACCATAGAGTATTCTAACGTCGTATTTCCTTTGGCACGTTTTGATAGTAATTTACTTGCGCAATTGCATAAAACAATTGGCTCATCAATGGTAATTGAAGGCGAATGGTTGATCATCAAGCATTTGTATATTGAACGGCGCATGACACCACTCAATTTATTTTTAGAGAATGCTGATGAAGAAAGTGCCGCTGACGCAATTGAAGAGTACGGGCAAGCCCTAAAAGAAATGATTGCCGTTAATATATTTCCTGGCGATATGCTCTTAAAAAACTTTGGTGTAAGTAAGCACAAACGTATTATTTTTTACGATTACGATGAAGTTCAATACCTAACCGATATGAACTTTAGAGCATTACCAAAAGCAAAGAGTTACGATGATTATTTAATGGATGAGCAAAGTTACTCTGTTGCACCACAAGACGTATTTCCAGAGCAGTTATGTACCTTTGTAATGCCTAATCCTATGTATAAAAAGTTTTTCCTCAGCACTCATCCAGAGCTAATAGATGTTAGCTTTTGGAAGCAGGCACAACAAAATATAAAAAATGGTCAGGTAAGTCATATTTACCCATACCCGACAGCACAGCGATTTATTCACCACTGGTAAGCGCTAAAGGACACACAATGAATATAAGTAAAATAGATTTAAATTTACTCGTTTATCTCGATACATTGCTTCGAGAATGCAACGTAACACGAGCTGCTAATCAATTGAGTATTACGCAACCCGCAATGAGTAATGGCCTTAAACGACTTCGTAACCTATTTAACGACCCTATTTTAGTTCGTACCAGCGATGGTATGGTCCCGACAGAGCGCGCTTTAGAGTTACAACCTGTTATTCGTGGCATATTAATGACGCTTGAAGAAACTCTAGCACCTAATAGAGAATTTGAGGCAAGCCAGAGTAAACGTGTATTTAGAATAATGGCCAGTGATTACGCTGCAAGTACGTTAGCGCCAAAGCTTTTAAGTAAACTACACGAAGAAGCCCCCGATACTACTTTAGATATACTCACACCAAGTGACGTAACCTTTCATGACGTAGAAAACGGTAAAGTAGATATGGCAATCAACCGCTTTGAAAACTTACCTCAGTCTTTTCATCATAAACGTATTTGGAAAGACAGTTTTTGCTGCTTAGTTAAGGCCGACAACCCTATTATTGAAAGCTTTAGCCTCGACAGCTACTTAAAAGCACGCCATATATGGGTGAGTAAAACAGGTTTTGGTGTAGGTGTGGGCATGGACCCTAAAGATGTGCAAAAACTCGGCTGGGTTGACGAAGCACTTGCCCACTTTGGTAAACATCGTAACATTGCCACTTTCACGCGTAACTATCATGTAGCGATTCATTTAGCTAAAGAGAAAAACTTGATTGCGACCCTTCCTTCAAAAGCCGCAAATATATACTTAGATGATCCGGGGCTTAAAATTTTAGAGCCACCGTTTCCGATTCCACCTTTTGAACTTGATATGATTTGGAGCCCACTGCTGCATCGCGATGCGAGCCACATCTGGTTACGCCAAAAAGTAGCTGAGGTAGCTGAAGAGCTAAAATAACTTTATTACACAATATAATGTAAAAATTGCTAGGTTAATACTTTCCTCATTAACTTAGCCCCTTCCTGTAATAAAATTAAATCAATAAAATCAAATGACTACATAAAAATAAAAACGTGGAACGTACATTGCTTTTATTAAATTGAACTATACATTCATTTAATAAAAGAGGTCATTATGAACACCCATCAAGGATCAGAAGTAAATCATATTACTGACATCATTCAAGTTATGAACAGCGGCATCGATTTTTATCAAAAAGCACAGGAAAAAGTTGAAGACCCTGCTATTGGCGCACTTTTTCAGCGTATGATAGATGCCCGAAAAGTGAGTGTCGAGCGTCTGCAGCCATATGCAATTAATGAAAAAGGCGAACGCGAAGATGGTTCATCTTTCGCAGTTGAAGCACGACGTGCATATACAGCCCTATTGACTACTTTCACTTCACATAACGACAGCACGTATGTTAAAGAGCTTGAAGAAGTAGAAGATAAAACGCTTGAAGAAATTAAAGCCGCTATGGATAAACCGCAACCAGCTGATTGCGAAGCAGCACTGGCTAAAACATTATTAACGATGCAAAGCTGCCATGCAGAAATGAGCCGTATGCAAAAGCAGTAAGCTTACATAACGCATAAATACAACCCAGCCTAGCGCTGGGTTTTTTATTACCTCTAATACCAATCTGTATAAATCCTTAAGCAATTTAACGAATTAAATTACTCTATAACGATGCTAAATAGACCCCATATATAAGCAGATTGCTATAAACACCACCTTATTTCTCCACATTTTAAATACATAATAAATACAAAAATTTAATGTTATTAGAATGTTTATTTAACCACGCTTTATTTTTGCTGTGCTAATTTTGTTATTAGGTACCTAAAACCTTGCTGTGGCGCCGCAGCATTTAATTAAAAATAAGGTCCAATATGAAAAGTAAACTAAGTAAACTGCAAAATAATGCTGATGTAGATATGACCCCGATGTTAGACATAGTGTTCATATTACTAATTTTCTTTATTGTAACTACATCTTTTGTAAAACCTGTGGCTATTGAATTAAACCGACCACTCGACAGCCCTCAAATAGATAAGCCTGTTAAAAATGCTTTATTTAGAATTGATGAAAGTAACGGAGTATATTTTTCAGGGAGGTTAATTGGTTTAGAGCAAGTTACGTCTAATTTAGCGATGTTCGCGGCTAAATATGAAATAAGTTCGGTACTTATAACCGCAGACGAAAACAGTACACATAATACTTTAATGAGTGTAATGAATAATATTAAGCAATACGATGATTATTCAATAAGTTTGATTTCTAAATAAAATCAGCCCAAGCTAAAACAAAAAAAGGGCCTTACGGCCCTTTGAGTTAAATAACGAAAGGGAGGTTATTAATTAAAAACGGTATTCTGCACCTACGTAGTAGTAAGCACCGTTAAATCCAAATGGAGCCGAGCGACGTGAGTAGTCAAACACACCTGAGCTACTTATTACTGTGTTGCCACTAGCATCCACAATAGTACCTGAGCGAGAGTTACCTATTTCGTTTTTATCTGGGTAAACGTCAAATAAGTTATTTGCACCAATGTTTACCGACAAATCTTCAGTAACGAAGTAGTTAACTTTAACGTCAGTTAAAATTTCTGCGCCATACGTTTGACGACCACCATCTTCTACTGTGTACTCACCAAAGCGATTAAGTGACAGGTTAACTGTCCAATCATCACGTTGATAAAGTGCACTTAAGTTAATGCGATCCTCAGGTTGCCACTCTTCTATAATAGAGATATCTTCCGCTGAAAATATATCGTCTACACTTACTGTCTCAAGGCTTGAGCCAGCAGGAGAAAATAACGATACAACATCTGTTTTAGTGAAGTTAGCTGCAAGTGTAAAATCAAGCGTACCGCCTAAACCTTCAGTGTTCCACGTTGCTACAAAATCAACACCACGAGTTTCAGTATCAGCACCATTTAAGAAAAACTGCCCTACGCCAGCCCCCGCACTATTTAATGCAGCATCAAGGCTTGTAGATAAACCTTTACCTAAGCGGTCACTAATTACAATACGGTCGTCAATATCAATTGAATAGTAATCAACGGTTACATTAATATTATCTGTAACGTTATACACAATACCTAAACTACGGTTTTGTGATTTTTCTTCTTTAAGCTTTGGAATACCTAAGCTTTGCGCAAGTGTTGAATCATTTCTAAATGTACCAACCTCTTCTGCAACTAAGTTACCATTAGTATCAACAACAAATTGCGTACTTACATTATTAAAGTAAAGCTGTTGCATTGAAGGTGCTCTAAAACCTGAGCTTAATGCACCACGTAGTGAAATATCGTCGGTTACAGACCAGTTACCAGCAAGCTTAAAGTTTACTGTATCACCAAAGCCTTTGTAGTTATCGTAGCGAAGTGCACCCGATAAAATTACATCTTCAATCACATAAGCTTCTGCATCTACATAAAATGAGATTACATCACGCGATTCATCAACTGATGACGCAGGAGACGAACCACCAAAACCTTGTGAACCACCTGATGCATCTTCAGAGCCAACACCACCACTTAAGCCGTTATAAATACTTACACCGTTGGTCGTATCGTAATCGCGGTATGCATATTCACTACCTTCTAAGATACGGTATTCATCAGTACGAATTTCAGCACCCATCGCTAACGAATAATCATCAAAGTTTTGCGTAAAATCAATGTTGATCGTTTGCAGTGATAATTCCATGCCGTAAGCGTACGCTTCACGTGGGATAGTTGTTCGAATATCAGCTGCACTTAAACCTTGGTCATAACGTAAAAAGTTAGCGTATGAGGCATTAATAGTGTCACTTGTCGTGTAATCAATGCTGTTTTCACCGTAGGTGTAAGACAAATCAAGACTTGCATCGTTATCAAACTCAGTTTTATAACCAAAGTTGTATGAGATATCGTCGATAGTTGTATTAATTTTTGGTAAGAAACCTAGCGGAATTGTCGCATCGTTATCTTGCAGTACTGGGTTACCACCTGCATTTGCATTATGACGGAAAAATGCAGCCGACTCGTTTTCACGTGTTGAGTAAGTAATAAAGCCGTAAAGCTCGCCATCACCTAACTCGTAACCGGTATTAATTGTTAAACCAAACTGCTGAGAATCAGCATCACCAATTCTAAAAGTATCACGATCGGCTGTCAGTTCACGCGGATCGCCAGCAAGTAAAGTACCGTCACTTAACTCTGTACAACCATAAAACTGACAAGAGCCATGTAAACCTGCACGGTTAGTCGGTGCACGGTCACGGTAATTGATAGTTGTATTTAAATAACCGTCATCGCCTAGCGCAAAGCCTTTATTAAAATCAAGGTTGATGGTTTCGCCATCACCTTCTGAATATTGGCCGTAGTTAATAGCCGCTTTACCGCCTTCGCTACCATCTTTAAGTACAATATTAATAACACCAGCAATCGCATCAGAACCATACTGAGCAGCAGCGCCATCACGTAATACTTCAATGCGTTTAATTGCAGAGGCTGGAATTGCATTCATATCAGTACCTGCAGTACCACGCCCAACAGAGCCATTAATATGAATAATACTTGCTTGGTGACGACGTTTGCCGTTAATTAACACCAATGTTTGGTCGGGGCCTAAACCGCGAAGTGTTGCAGGTCTTAAAGCATCAGTACCGTCACTAATTGCAGAGCTTGAAAAGTTAAATGAAGGAGCGATAGACTGTAGCATACGACCAACTTCTGTTTGGCCTGTATTTTCAAGCGCTTCTGCACTTAAGATATCTACTGGAACGGGTAAATCTTCAACTGAACGTCCTGCTACACGGCTACCGACAATAGCAATTTTTTCAATTTTTTCTTGAGCGACTTCTTCTGCTGCGTTTACACCTTGCGAATTAACTGCAAGTAAGGCTGGTAATACTGCTGCACTGACCGCTGAAAGCTTCATCATGTTGTTATCATTCCTGTTGATTTGTTTGAGTTTTATACTCAGTAAACCATTTTGATCAACAACCGCATCGAGCTCTGTCCCACCTAGTAATGCCTCTAGGGCATCTAGTTGAGTGTAAAATCCATAAACTGAATTTGCGTCATACTGCTTTGCCAACTCATAAGAAAACACCACGGTTTGCTCTGTTTGTTTAGCATATTCAATTAAGGCTTTGTCTGCTCGCTGCGCTTTTATATCAAATTGCACCATTTGCCCAGTGGTTTGAGTTGCTGCTTGTACACTCAAGCTAAAAATAGCCGGTGCAAGCACACTAAATCCACTCAATAAATGCGTTTGGTTACTGCGCAACTTATATAAACAGCTGACAAACAAAAATCCTCTATGGCTTTGTCTCTTTTTTTTAATGTTTTTTTTACGTTCAATCTTTATTGATGCAACTTTATCTAACATTAGTCTGATTTGCATAACGTCTACTTATGATTCTGTATGGTGTTTTAGCGTTACTACATGCTCACCTAAACGCTCATGATCAATCGAAAAATTAGTTTGTAAACTTTCTAGTAAACCTTCAACGTCACCCGCTTTAAATACCCCAGCTACTTTAATACTGGCAAGCTCGGCTGAAGAAAGCTCAAAACGTGTCGCGGTATAACGACTTACTTCATTTAAAGCATCGCTGAGCTCTTCTCCGTTAAAAATAAGCATGCCATTTTGCCATGCCAAATCGCGTTGTACGTCGTTCATTGATAGTTGGGTAATTGGCTTTGTAACACTCTGCTCTATAACTACCTTTTCGCCTGAGGTAACAATGTTGGCATTAATTTGACGAATTTTTTGCGTGCTGTTATCTGCAAGTTGATAATCTTTAAAGTCATTTGCATCAACCGCTACACTAGGGTCGGTGATCATCACTTTGCCTTCGGTAACAACAAGCTCTAAATCTGATGAGGTATTACGCTGTACATTGAATACGGTACCGAGTGCGGTAAAGCTTTTGTCGCCAGCCATAACACTAAACGGACGCGTGGCATCTTTTGCTACATTAAAGCGCCCTTCTCCACGACTAAGTAATAACTGCCTGCGGCCTTTGCTATAAGCAACTTCTAGCAAGCTATTAGTATTAAGCTGCACTATGGTGCCATCTGGCAACACATACGTTGCTTGCTCGCCTACTTTTGTTTTGTAAATTTTAGTGTAATTAACTTTTGCAAGCTCTTGGTTATAGCCATTTTCTAAATTAATTAATAAGTAGCTGCACACCATTAACGCTGCAAACAAACTCGCTGCAATTGAGTAAGAAAACATCCACTTATTTTTTGATGCTTTAGTATTGTTACGCTGAGGAAATAAATGACTTAATTCATTTAATACCGAAAGTTCATCCCAAAGCTGAGCAAGCTCATATATAGAGTCTTGATGGGCGGTGCTTTGCATCATCCATAATTTAAATTGCTCTTTTTCATCATCAGTTAAACCACGATCAATTGCGCTTATCCATTCACATGACTTTTCTAAAATTAAATCTTTTGAATTAAATTGATGAACATTACTCATTCTGCGACCCTCTTAACTGATATAGGGTGTGCTTGAGCTTTAGGATGTATTTGAGAGCTTTGCTCATGTTCACGCATGTACAACATGGTTTGTAATAATCCTTTTGCAATGTGTTTTTCAACAGTGCTTTGGCTTAACTGCATTTGATCTGCGATCTCTTTTTGGCTCATGCCATAAACTTTTTTTAATATAAAGCATTTACGAATTGATGAGTTTAGTTGCTCAGTAGCTCTACAAAAAAGTAAGAAGCGCTCTTTAGATGTGTATTCATCTTCAAGCTTCATTGATTTGAGTAGTACGGGTAATTCGTTATCATTTTCTAACGAATCATTAAATTTGTTGTCCCACTTTGCTATATGGTTTAGTGCTAGGTGTTTTGCTGTTTTAAGCATATAACTGCGGGTAAACTGAATGTCTTGCTTTAAATCAGCTTCATAGCTTTTTACAAAGGTTTCTTGCACAATATCTTCTACATCGTCGGGTTGAACTATGCGCGATACAAAACGTTTGAGCTGTTTAGAAATATCAACAAATGTTGACGTGAACTTTACTTTTTTCGTCATCCTTAACATACACCTGTTGTTATTTTTATTACCGACAGGTTACGAGTTTTTGATATAAAAACAAGCTCAAATGTTAATTCTGGGTTATTTAAATGGATAGGAAGATAAATGAGTAAATTTTTAGATTACATCCGACTTAGCTTCTTTGCATTCGGTTTACTACTTGGAGTGCAAATTCCTGCATTTGTAAGCGATTTTGGCCAAGCATTATCAGCCCAATTAATTGAAGCTAAAAATGCCATTGCACCATTTAAAAACGATGCCGCTAAGTATTTTAATAATGATTTAGATAAGCTAATAAAACACTATAAAAATATTGATGATGGGATTGTGAATAAAGGTGCAAGCAATATTAGTACACTTTACACGCGACAACAAGATTTACAAATCGCTGTAAACAGGTTTGCGCAATCTCCATATATTTTTACATTGATCAGTGGCATGAGCGATGTAAAGCAACAAGTGTGGCAACGCTTTGAAGGTCAAATCATTTTAAAAAAAGACTCTATAATAGCCGCTATTATTGCAGCCATTATAATTGCCTTGCTTGCCGAGCTTACTGGTTATTTGTTGTTAACTGGAGTAAAACGCTCATTCAAGCGCTTATTCGCAGCTCAAAAATAGTGATTTCATAAAATCATAAAATACATCGGTTTTACGGGTAGTTAAGCTATTTTGCGGACGCAAAAACCAAACTGGAGCATCATCTTGTGCCATTACACCGGGCATAACTTCAACTAAAATGCCATTTTTAATATCTTCATGAATAGCTATCATTGATTTAATTGCAATGCCACGACCCGCAATAGCTGCTTGAGTCATATTATCGGAATTAGAAATGGTAAAGCGTGTTCTCGCATTAAAAGTATGTATTTTACCCTGCTCATCAAAAAGCTTTAATTGGCGCTGCCACGGCAGGCAAACCCAATAGTGTTCGCTTAATTGAGCTAAGCTTTTAGGCATACCATATTTTTTTATGTAGCTAGGAGCTGCGCAAAGTATACGTTTGTTGTTTACTATTTTTCGCGACAGTAAACCGGAATCATTTAATTGCCCTACACGAATTGCCACATCTTGTGCGTCATCAACCACATTTACAAAATGATCCGTAATTAAAAAATCAAGTTTTAGTTCAGGATAGGCCTGCTCTAACTCGTTAAGCCTTGGCATTACGTATTTCGAAAAAATCCAAGGGGGCATAGTCACGCGTAATAAACCACTTACCGATGAGCTACGTGCACCAATACTATGCTCAGCGTCGTGCAATGCCTCAATTATAGCGCCAACTCGCGTATAAAATATTTCACCTGCGGGAGATAACCGTACTCGTCGGCTATCTCTAAAAACAAGTACTGTTGCAAGCTCACGCTCCAATTTACTTAAGCGATGGCTTACCGTTGCAGGCGATAAACGCTGCTCGCGAGCAGCAGCAAGCACTCCTTTATTTTCAACTACTGCTATAAATGTTTCTAGGTCGCTTAAATTATACATAAAGATGCCATTGTGCACTTTTCAATGTTTAACATTTTCGAATGAAGCTTTCAGTTTTGCAATGTTTATTTAAATATGTAAAACACTATAATTGCAAATAGTCTAATTATTGAGGTTCAATCATGAGTTTAAAAGCGCAAATAGATGCCTATAACGTACAAAAAGATGCCAAGTTACCGGCTGACGTTTTAGCATTAATGAACACTACAAACGAAGAGCTTATTGCACAGCATATTAAAGACAATGCGTTGCAAATTGGTCAAAAGGTAGAAAACTTCAGCCTAGCCAACCATAACGGCGAAAAAATTGAGCTTGCGGATTTATTAAAAAAAGGTCCGGTAATTATTAGCTTTTATCGTGGTGGCTGGTGTCCATATTGTAATTTAGAGCTAAAAGCACTTAATGACTACTTACCGCAATTTAAAACTCAAAGTGCTCAGTTAGTGGCAATATCACCACAACTGCCCGATGAAACTCTCTCAACTGCACAAAAAAACGATCTTGAATTTGATGTGCTGTCAGATGTTAGTAATAAAGTAGCTGATCAATTTGGTCTATTGTTTACACTTGATGAACGTATTCAAGCGTTATACACACAATTTGGTATTGATTTTGAACACTACTACGGCGATAAAAGCTTTAAATTGCCGCTACCGGCTACCTATGTGATAAACCAAGAAGGTGTTATTACATATGCATTTTTAAACGAAGACTACACCCTACGCGCAGAACCTACTGATATTATGGCAGCACTTGAATCGGAGAATAACTAATGTCTATTTTAAAATCGTTAAAAACACTTACTCTTTCACTACTTGTAGGCACAAGCCTTGTATCTGGTTATGCAGTCGCTGATGAACCAAAAGAACAAGCAAAGCCCAAAGTGCTTATTTTTGATGTAAACGAAACCCTACTTGATTTAACGTCAATGCGTACCTCTATTGGTAAAGCACTAGGCGGACGTGAAGATTTATTACCACTTTGGTTTTCGACTATGCTGCACCATTCATTAGTAGATACAGTAAGCGGTAGCTATCACGACTTTGGGCAAATTGGGGTGGCGTCACTTCTTATGGTTGCTCAAAATAACAATATTGATATTACTAGTGAACAAGCTAAAACAGCTATTGTTACGCCTCTTTTAACGCTTCCTCCACACAGCGATGTTAAAGAAGGACTGGCAAAACTTAGAGCTCAGGGCTATAAATTAGTAAGCCTTACAAATTCTTCAAACAAAGGTGTAAAGGCACAGTTTGAAAGCGCTGGTTTAATGTCTTACTTTGATGCTCGTTACAGCATTGAAGATATTAAAATTTACAAACCAGACTTACGTGCTTATGAATGGGTACTTAAAAAGCTAAACGTAGCACCAAATGAAGCAATGATGGTTGCAGCCCATGGCTGGGATGTTGCTGGCGCAAAAGAAGCAGGCTTACAAACCACTTTCATTGCACGCCCAGGTAAAGCACTTTACCCATTAGCTAAAAAACCAGATCACGTTGTGAAAGATTTACATGAATTAGCCGCTCTACTTAAATAAGTATGCGCTGATGAATCAATACCCAAGCGGCCAATGTTAGGATGACATTGGCCGCTTTTTTATAACTACCCCTAAATATGTCTTAGTGTAATTATTTTCATAATCAGTATGTTAGAAATTGAATGTAAACAAAGCATTTAGCCCAGTATGAGTTATTTTATCTGCTAGCAATTTAGTACTCACAACGCTACTATTGAATAAATACGTGGTGGAGAACATAATGAATAGTGAAAGATTAGGTGAGTTTGAGCAGTACTTTCAAATTAATGAAAGTATAAGAGTGAATTTATTCGCTGTATCGAACGGACAAGTGCCTAAATCGCAGCTTGAGCTAGAAGACGACATTCCCCCACTATTTAGATTAGCAAATGAAGTAAGTGAACTTGAGCAAAGCTCGTTACGCCCACTGCGTAACTTGGGCGATATAGCACAAGAGCTTGCTACATTTTTACAAGCCCAGTCACGTAAAATAGATTTAATAATGAGCCATATTTTGGCCTCAGAACAAGCGCAAGATAATGCAATTCAATGTGATAGCTACGGCGGTGGCGGTATTCGCTTTACATCACCCGAAGTACACTCAATTGGCCAAGCGTTTAGAACAAAACTATTTTTGCACCACGAAGCCTCTGCGGTTTATTGTTACACCGAAGTTGTGGCAGTAGAAAAACAAGATAGCGAACATTATCAATACACCATGCTCTTTACCGCAATTAGAACCACTGACCAAGAACTGATTGTTAGAGCGAGTTTACATGCTCAAACCCGCCAACTTAAAAAACGTCAAGAACTTGATCAAAACCAGGCCGACCTAAACAGTGATAATTAGCTGACATCTTTATGTAAAATGCTAAACTAGCGTCATCTTAATTAGTATATAAAATTCATGAACTTTAGACTTTTACCAGAATGGGCCGAGCAAGACGCTGTTATGCTTACATGGCCTCACAAAGACACCGATTGGGCTGATAATTTAGCACGTGTAGAACCTGTATATATTGAGCTTGCTAAGCATATAACAGCGCAACAGCAGCTTGTTATTGTGGCGCACAACAGTGCCCTAAAAATGCATATTACAGCATTGCTAAATAGCGCTAACGTCTCTCTTTATCGTGTTCATTTTGTAGTAACACCTACCAACGATACCTGGGCTCGCGATCATGGTCCGCTTACTTGCGCCGCTATTGATTCACCAGATCAACTAAAAGTATATGATTTTACTTTTAATGGTTGGGGCAATAAATTTGAAAGCGCATTAGACAATCAAATTAATCGTACTTTGGTAAAAGAACTAAGTAGTACAAACAACCACTATCAAGCGCTCGATATGGTACTTGAAGGTGGCGGTATTGAAATAAACGAGCACGGTGTGTTGCTAACAACCAGTGAGTGTTTGCTTAATAAAAACCGTAACCCTGATTTAAACCCTGCTGACATAGAAGTACTTTTAAAAGAGCACTTGGGCGCAACACGTTTTTTATGGGTTGAACATGGCTATTTAGCGGGCGATGACACCGATAGCCACATTGATACTTTAGTGCGCTTTGCTCCAAATAATACCCTTGTATATGTGCAGTGTGACGATAAAACTGATGAGCACTTTAGCGCACTTGATGCAATGGAAAAACAACTAAAAACCTTTAAAACTGCCGATAACACCCCATATACCCTAATTGAGTTACCGTGGCCAAAAGCCGCTTATGACGATGAGCAAACACGCCTACCGGCTACCTACGCTAACTACTTAATTATTAATAATGCTGTGCTTGTGCCAACGTATAATGATGCCAATGATGAACGTGCTCTTGCTCAAGTTCAAAAAGCATACCCACAACACACTATTATTGGCGTTAATTGCCAACCAATAATTGAACAATTTGGCAGCCTGCACTGTATTACAATGCAATTACCTCGTGGATTTTTAGCTGGAGCAACACAATGACAAGCCCTGCAAAATTAACCGTTGCATTAGTGCAACAAAGCAATACCGATAACGCTCAGCACAATATGGCAAAATCAATAAGTGCCATTCGTGAAGCCGTTCAAAAAGGTGCAAAACTGGTCGTACTTCAAGAGCTACACCGAAGCCTCTATTTTTGTCAAACCGAAGATGTTGACGTATTTGATTTAGCCGAAACCATTCCAGGCCCTAGCAGTAATGCCTTAGGTGAACTTGCTAAAGAGCTAAGTATTGTAATTGTCGCTTCTTTATTTGAAAAACGCGCTACGGGCCTTTATCACAACACCGCGGTTGTATTAGAACAAGATGGCAGTATTGCGGGTAAATACCGCAAAATGCATATTCCTGATGATCCTGGTTTTTACGAAAAATTTTACTTTACCCCAGGTGATATCGGGTTTGAGCCTATTCAAACCTCTGTGGGTAAGTTAGGCGTGCTAGTATGTTGGGATCAATGGTTTCCTGAAGCTGCTCGCTTAATGGCAATGGCTGGCGCTGAGATATTAATTTACCCTACCGCTATCGGTTGGGATCCTAACGACGACATTGCTGAGCAAACTCGTCAAAAAGACGCGTGGGTTATTAGCCAACGTGCCCATGCTGTTGCCAATGGTGTACCGGTAATTAGCTGTAACCGTGTCGGCCATGAAAGTGACCCAAGTGCGCAAAGCGATGGTATTGCGTTTTGGGGTAATTCGTTCATTGCAGGCCCACAAGGTGAATTATTAGCAGAGGCTAATAATACTGATGAGCAAATTTTAGTGGTTGAAATTGATCAAAAACGCTCAGAAAACGTAAGACGTATTTGGCCGTTCTTGCGTGATCGACGAATTGATCACTATAAAGACCTAACAAAAATATACCGAGACTAAGTAACCTTAACTCAAGATGGCTCTTACTTGCTAAGAGCCAACTATAAATGGAGTAATAAATGGCGTTTGAGCAATGGGCAGCCTTGCCTTGGGTAAAATCTCATAAAGATAAAATTCAATGGGGCCAGCTAAGCGGAAGTGGTTTAAGTATTGCCATCGCTGAAGGCGTTAAGCAACAAGACAACTTAGTCTTGATTGTTACGCCTGATACACCAAGTGCACTGCGCCTTGAAACAGAGCTAGAATATTTATTACCCGATAACCCAGTAATGGTATTTCCTGACTGGGAAACTCTGCCATACGATCACTTTTCTCCCCATCAAGATATTATTTCAGCCCGTTTAGCCACTTTAAACACCTTAAAAAAAGAACAACAAAGTGTGTTAATTGTGCCTGTATCTACCTTAATGTTGCGCACAGCCCCGGCCTCATTTATTTACGGTTCAACAATAAACTTTAAAGTGGGCGACAAGCTAGACACACATAACTTTCGTGACAACTTAGAACAAGCTGGTTATTTAAATGTTCAACAAGTAATGGAGCACGGCGAATACGCTATACGCGGCTCTATCGTTGACTTATATCCAATGGGCAGCCCGCATCCATTTAGACTCGATTTTTTTGATGACGAACTCGATACAATTCGCTTATTTGATGTAGAAACGCAGCGTTCTGATGAAAAAGTAGATAAAATTGAGTTACTTCCAGCGCATGAATTTCCTACTAACGACGCTGATATTGAACGTTTTAGAATAAGCTACCGTGAAAAATTTGGTGCAAGCTCGCAGCAAGACTCTGTATACATGCAAGTAAGCAAAGGTAATTGGCCTGCGGGTATTGAATACTACATGCCGTTGTTTTTTGAAAAGCTCGCGACTATTTTTGACTACCTGCCAGAAACAACTACCGTTATGCAACTGGGCGATTTAGAGCACGCGGCAGATAACTTTTGGCACGATGTAAATGTACGCTATGAGAACCGCAGAGTTGACCCACTTCGTCCATTACTTGAACCCAATGCGCTTTATCAGCCTATTGAAGAGCTGTTTTCTAATTTAGGCAATTTTGCACGTATTCGTTTATCTCTTGCAAAGCTTGGTACTAAAGCGGGCAATAAAAACTTAAGCGTTAGCGAGCTGCCTGCTATTCGAATTGACCATAAACAGCATGAACCTTATGGCGCGTTTATAGATTATGTAGCAGAACAAAAAAAGAAAAAAGGCCGCATATTACTCAGTGTTGAATCCGATGGTCGTCGCGAATCATTACTGAGCATTCTAAAACCAAGCGGTTTAAAATTTAAAGAATTTGAAACACTCGAACAATTTACAAAAAGCGCGAGTGATGTAGGTTTAATAGTAAGCCCGCTTGAACAAAGTGTCGTACTTGGCACTAAGCCCAGCCTTTCTATTATTACCGAGCAAGAACTGCTTGGTATAAAAGTATCTCAGCGCAGACGCCGTAAGCACAAGTACGAAGCCAGCCAAGATGCACTAATACGTAACTTAGCCGAGCTTAAAGAGGGCCAACCTGTTGTGCATCTCGATCACGGTGTTGGGCGTTACCAAGGTTTGCAAACAATTGATGCTGCAGGTGTAATTACTGAGTTTGTTACGATTACTTACGCAAGTGAAGCTAAACTATACGTGCCAGTGTCTGCATTGCATATGCTGAGTCGTTACTCTGGTGGTGAAGAAGCTAGCGCCCCGCTGCATAAGCTTGGCTCAGATGCATGGGAAAAAGCAAAAAAACGTGCGGCTGAAAAAGTTCGCGACGTAGCAGCAGAATTACTCGACATTTATGCACAGCGCCAAGCAAAACCCGGTAATAAGTTTACGCTAGACGCCCCTGCATATCGCCAATTTAGCGATAGCTTCCCGTTTGAAGAAACTGACGATCAGCGCAACGCCATAGAAGCGGTATTAGGTGATATGCAATCAAAGCAAGCCATGGACCGCTTAGTATGTGGTGATGTAGGCTTTGGTAAAACAGAAGTGGCCATGCGCGCTGCTTTTGTAGCGGTTAACGATGATAAACAAGTGGCAATTTTAGTGCCTACCACTTTGCTGGCTCAGCAGCACTATGAAAACTTTAAAGACCGCTTTGCTGATTTTCCTATTGAAGTAGGTGTACTTTCGCGCTTTAACTCCACTAAAGAGCAAAAAGATACGCTTGAAAAAATGGCAAACGGTAAGCTCGATATAGTTATTGGTACACATAAACTTATTCAGCAAGATATTAAGTTTAACGATTTAGGCTTACTCATTGTTGATGAAGAGCATCGCTTTGGTGTTCGCCAAAAAGAGAAAATTAAAGCTCTGCGTGCAGATGTAGACATACTCACACTAACTGCAACGCCAATACCGCGTACACTTAACATGGCCATGAGCGGCATGCGCGATTTATCAATTATTGCAACGCCACCGGCTAAACGTTTAGCGGTTAAAACCTTTGTACGGCAACGCGATGTAGAACTAATACGCGAAGCCGTACTGCGAGAAATTAAACGCGGTGGCCAAGTGTACTTTTTGCATAACAATGTAGAAACTATTGAGCGTGTTGCACAAGAAATTAGTGAATGGGTGCCGGAAGCAAGCGTAACCTCAGCCCATGGCCAAATGCGCGAGCAAGAGCTTGAGCAAATAATGACTGACTTTTATCATCAAAAATACAACGTGCTTGTATGTACTACGATTATCGAGACCGGTATCGATGTACCTACAGCCAACACCATTATTATGGATAGAGCTGATAAACTTGGCCTTGCGCAATTACACCAATTACGTGGGCGAGTTGGCCGAAGCCATCACCAAGCGTATGCCTATTTACTCACAGGTGACCCCAAAGCACTTTCTAAAGATGCGAGTAAACGCTTACAAGCAATCGAATCATTGGAAGATTTAGGCGCGGGTTTTGCCCTCGCTACACACGATTTAGAAATTCGTGGCGCCGGTGAGTTACTTGGCGACGATCAATCAGGTCAAATGCAAACTATAGGCTTTAGTTTGTATATGGAAATGCTCGAGCAGGCCGTAAATGCACTACGTGAAGGTAAAGAGCCAACGCTTGAAAACCTACTTCAAAAACAAACCGAAGTAGATTTAAAACTAGCTGCCCTATTACCTGATGACTACATACACGATGTAAATGCACGTTTAGGCATGTACAAGCGCGTTGCAAGTTGTGCTAACCTTGACGACATGGACGAATTACAGGTAGAACTTATAGACCGTTTTGGTTTACTGCCAGATGCAGCCAAAAACTTGTTCAGCTTGCAGCAGCTTAAAATGCAGGCCAGTAATTTGGGTATAACAAAAATTGAGGCAAACCCAAAAGGTGGTTATTTTGAATTTAGCCAAGATACCAAGGTTAACCCTAGCTTCATCATTGGTTTGATACAAAGTGCGCCTAAGGTGTACAAAATGGATGGCGCAAATAAATTGCGCTTTGCAATTAGTGAAGCTAACGCTCGCGAACGCTTAAAAATGGTCACTGCAATGATTGCAGATTTCGAAAAAAAGGTTAGCCATTAATGTTGCTAAAAAAATCGCTGGTTATTTTATGCTGCTTGTTTAGCAGCACTGCATTTGCAGAACGCTGGTTTGAGGTTGAGGTGCTTGTATTTAAACAGCGCCCAGCTCCGTATTTGCAAGAAGATTTTACACTTAAGCACAAAGCTATTGAGGATAAAAACTCTCTAGATTTAATGACCCCTCTTTATACAGAGCAAGCAATGCAAGCCTGTATAGATGGTGATGAGCGTTTTCAAAAACGCTCTTTTACAGATTCATTAGTTAATTCAAACCCGCAATCGGGTGTATGTGGTGACAGTACAAACTACCTACAAAGCTATGATGAGCTACCTGTTACACCTCTAGCGCCCGCTAAAGATGATATGCAGCAAACTTATTTATTAGCGCCAGAACAGCTGCAATTTAAAGCGCAGTACCGACAGCTAGATCGCAAAGGATTAACACCTATTCTACATACAGGCTGGCGCTTTGAAGGCGCAAGTAAGTCGCGTGCACCAAGCATGCATTTAATCGCAGGTAAACACCTTAAAAGTGACTCTAACGTAACCCCTAGCTATTCAAACCCTGATTTTGTAAGTTTATTAAATTCACAACCTGAACTATTTAACGACCCGGAGCAATCAAAGGCAGAATGGGAACTAGACGGTTTATTTAAAATACACTTACGACATTATTTATACATTACAGCTAATTTTGATATTAGCCAAAAGCTAGAAAATGGCGATATAGAGTCAGCCCGCTTTTCTCAGTTTAGACGTGTAATAAGTGGTGAAGTACATTACTTTGACCACCCACGAATGGGCATGATTGTCCAAATCAGAAAATTCAAACATTAATACTAAGTAGGATATAACAATGAAAAAACTCCTTATCATCGCAGCTACATTAAGCCTTGCGGCTTGTTCTAAGGTAAGTCTTGAGAGTTACGAGAAAATCAAAGTAGGTATGGATAAGACTGAAGTTGAAACCATCTTAGGCTCTGCGGATAACTGTGTTGAAAAAACACTGCATACTAATTGTGTATGGGGCGACGAAGCAAAAAATATCGAGATCACGCTAGTATCAAACAAAGTAACTTTATATAGCAAACATGGTTTAGCTAATAAATAAATTTAAAAAAGGGACTGATTTTATCAGTCCCTTTTTTAATTACTAAAATTCACTTTTTGGAGTAGATAAGTTCAATATTAACGATTTTACTTCGATTTAACGTTATTTTATAGCGTTGATAAAGTGTTCTATCTTCCTCAGTTAGCACAAGCACCATGTTAAGTTGGTAGCGCCGTTCAACCGCCTGTTTAGATATTTTATTACTGTCTAAATGATATAACTTCCCTTCACCACGTTTTAAATAACGCGCAAATGGCGCAAGACTAAATTGTAGCGTTTGCTGAAGTGTATCGTACCCAGGTAAAAATTCTTTCGCGCTTACCCGTGTCTCACTTGCAAAGTGTAACCACTGCGCAGCTTGTTTATTTTGTTGACGACGTTTTGAAAATATAGATTTTACTTCTTTAGGGATTTTTTTAAAGCGTGTGTATTCAAGCCAAATTAGCTGACTCGCTATTTTGTCTTTAGTAATACTATTTTTAAAACTAAATCTCCACTTAGGTCGCCCTTGTACAATAGCTCGCCAAATCATACGCGTAATATCTTCTTTAAATATTTCACGTAGCCCGTAAATAACCCCTAAAATTAAAATAAGCGTCGCGGTGACTTCAGTAAACGTTGAGCGGGCATTAAGTATAACAACCATCACGAATGCCATGATAACTGCCGTTACAGTACCCTTAACTAATCGCTTAAGGTAGCTATTAAGAAACCGTGTTTGGCGCTGTAATATAACGCCATGCTCAATCAAGCGTTGCAGCAAGCGCATTTTATTTGTTATTCGATTAGCGTCTTGCATTGTGGTTTCAGAATTATAGTTTTTGTCAGCCCGGTACGCATTTTCGTTTTTACAAAACTGCATTAAATCGTTACGCTCTTTTGCATAATCGCTACTACGTGGGCCTTCATCTAAAAGCTTTAAAAATGATTGCTCAACATGCCAACTTAAATAGTTATCAGCATTGGTAAAAAATGGCAGTAGTTTTTCATCATCTGGCGTATAGCGACGCAGCTTTTTTAGAAGTCCTTCACTTTGTTCATATACTTCGTTAGCGCGTTTATAAAAGTCTTCTGCTTCATCAATTTTTAACGCATCTTTAATATCGGCATCAAGGGCTAAACGTACTTGGTAACAAAATAAATTAAGGTTTTGACGATAATCTTGCTGCTCACCTTTGTTTTTACTCACAAAACGGCTTCGTACTAAAGGCAAGTGTATGTTGTTAGCGTTGTAGGCTAAATGTGATTTAAAGTGGTTATTAAAGTAAGATTCTTCGGTGAGCGTTTGCGGATTAATCCCCATTTCATTAGGGATAGAAAAATACAGATCTATGCGCTGTTCAGAACGAGGAGTAAGCTCTGGTTCAATGACAAAAGATAAGTTTTCATCTTGTTTTAACAATCAGTTCTCCTTCTAAAATATCGTTTTAGTGTACTTGTCTCCTTTGTTTTGTTCAATAAAAAAGGCTCAGTAAATACTGAGCCTTAATAGGATTAATGTGCTAGTTAAAGTTTAATATTAATACCAGCAAATAAACGACGACCTAATGTGTCATAAGTGTACGGGTCAGTATTTGAATCGTTATTACCTGAGTAGTACGGTGGCTCTTTATCAAACATGTTATTAACGCCTGCAGAAACAGTTAACACGTCATTGATCATGTAAGAAGCACTAATATCATGATATACGATAGAAGGTGTTGTAGGAGCTAAACACGTGTCATCGCCGATACATGCAAAGCTATCCATCCCAGCAATATAGCGAGCTTCGTATGTAGCATCCCAGTTGTCACCTTTAACATTTAAGTTAAAGTTAGATTTAATATCTGCGTAACCGCCAGCACCACCAGTAATAAAGCCTGAGTAATCTACTACTGCACCAGTATCAACAACATACTCATCTAAATAAGTTGTATCTAAGCCTGTTTTCCAACTTAAACCTAATGCTTCAAATGCATAAGTAAGGTTTAAATCGATACCTGATGTTTTCTCAGAACCAATGTTACGTAATTGGTTGTTAAACACTATACGACCATCAGCTTGGAATACAGCTGAAGTACTTGTACAAATTGCATTAGTGCTGCTATTTGCATTACCAATACATTGGTCAACTACATATTGGTTGTTGTAAGTAGAAATAGCATTTTCAATTTCAATGTCGTAGTAATCTAACGTCATTGAAAAGCCTTCAAACCATTCTGGCTCGTAAACGACACCAACAGTAAGCGTATCTGCTTCTTCTGGAGTTAAGTTGCTGTTACCACCAACTGTTACTTCAGCTTGGCTGTCTGCACCTGGGTAACTAACTTGCTCGTACGATGGCGCATTACCAGAGTAAAGCTCATCAACTGTTGGAGCACGAAATGCTGTTGAACGAACACCACGTAGCATTAGTTCGTCATTTACACGCCAAGTTAGACCTAGCTTCCAAGTTTCGTCTGAACCGAACGTACTGTAATCGAATGCACGAACAGCTGCACTTAGCTCAACTGCATCTGCAAAGGGTGCATCGGCAAGTAATGGGATTGCAAATTCAACATAGGCTTCATTTACATCAAATCCACCGCTAGTAGCATCAACGCGAGGATCATTACCTAAACCTTGTGCTGCTATTGAATCTGGTGTGTACCATGCTTTTTCTTGACGGTGCTCAACACCTGCCGCAAACGCAGCATAGCCAGCTGGCATCTCAAACATTTCACCTGAAAGTGATGCTGCTAAAATGAATAACTGACTACCACCTGAGTTTTGCTCTGTGTAAATGTAATCTTGTACATTAGATAAAGCCCAATCAGCTTCATCCAATGGGTTAAATGTTCCCGCTGCAATTGCTGTATTAATAGCAGAAACATTATGAAGGTTACTTAGTTTATCTACTGAGTCATTACGACCAAAGTTAGCAGAGAAATCCCAAGAGTAATCACTGATCACACCTTCTGCACCAACAACAATACGGACTGTATCTACTGTCTGAGATAAACCACGTGCACCACTTTCTGTCATTCGACGACGGTAACTAATTTCATCACCGTAACCATAGTTAGTTGGTGTTGTAACATAATTACCATTAGCATCTTCTACAAATGCACCATCGACAACTTGGCGTTTATCATAAGTTTGGCTTAATAAGCTATTGCCCATGCTTTCATTATAGTTAAAACCAAAGTTAATTGGTTGCGGTGCTAATTGCTGCTCTGACCAACGTTTAGTGTAAGTAAACTCACTGAAAAGACTAGTATCGTCGCTTAACTCATAAGTACCCATACCAGTAAGGTTCAAACGTTCCATTGGCGTGTATAAATAGCTTTGTTCTGCGTAGTTATAAGCATCAGCTTCATCAGTAAAACGATGTAAACTACCACCACGGTTACTTAAACCGCTGTCATTTGCTACACCTTGTTGTTCAACTTCACCATCACTATTAGTAATACCTGCGGTGTTTACATTATAGATATGGCCGCCTTCACTAAAAGATGAACCACCACAGAAAAGGCCGTTTTCACCTTCAAATAAAGGACAATTTGAAAATCCACGATCGCCTTGGCTAGCTTCGCCACGATTCGTGTACTGGGCGCCAAATACAATATTACCTTTATCAAATGAAGTACCAACTGTAAAGTCGATAGATGTCTCAGATGCATCATGTTTTGATGTCATTGCTGAGTTAACGTTTAAATCTAAACCTTCAAAATCATTTTTTAGAATGATATTCACAACACCGGCAACAGCATCGGTACCATATACAGCAGACGCACCATCTTTAAGTACTTCAATCTGTTTAATCATAGAAACTGGGATAGTGTTTAAATCAACTGTAGAAGCTGCACCAGTACCTGAATTAATCATACGACGACCGTTTACAAGTACTAATGTACGTTGCGAGCCTAAACCACGTAGATCGATTGATGCATTACCACCAGAACCGTTATTTACGCCTGGGTTAGTCATAGCGCCGCCAGTAGCAGTCATTTGCTGAAGCACACTATCAACTGATGTAGCGCCAGAAGCTCTGATCTCATCAGCCCCAATAAGTGTAACTGGGCTAGCGGTTTCCATGTCAGAACGCTTAATACGAGAACCCGTTACTTGAATTTTTTCGATTGATTTTACTGCTTCGTCAGCCGCTAAAACTTGCACACTTGAAAACATTGGGATTGCTGTAATTACAGCTAAGCCAAGAGTTGATTTTTTCATGAAAGAACCCTACTTGTTGGAAATTTACCTTTATTGGTAATGCTCACTTTTTATTAGAATAGTGAGTCAGGTGAGCAACTTAGGCGCTCTTAACTGAACGAAAACTTAACGACAGCTCAATTTATATCAAGCAATAATGTGGATAAACCATTTTAGGTACATAGGTTACATTATGTTTCAGTGTTAATTAATAAATATACTTTAAAAACAAAAGCATGAGAAAATACAGAAACATTAGAAATACATCTGAAACCAAAGTGATTCACTTTGTAATCAAATGTAATTAACTGAGCTGTGTACCAAAAACAGACAAATTAACAACTTAATCACAGCACATTATTAAAACCGCAAAACTAAATGTTAATTAATAACCATATTTATGCATACTTGGTGCTTAAATAGTCTTATTTAGCCACTTTGGAAAGTTTTTTGATTAGGTTTTTTATTCAGTCGCAATTAAAGTTGAACTTTTTGAGAGCACTTATTTATCATTGAAGTTTATAAGTCTCAAAATCTAAAAAAATAATTTAATTGATCTAGTCACTCAAATAATCGTATGTATGAGAAAGCAAATTCACACCAAAAATGTACATTGTATGCAGAAGCTTGCAGTCGCTACTTCAATACGTTACATAAAAAGAGTAATTAAGTGTTTGTATTAAAGAGGTTGTATTATCTTTGACTGTTAGCTCTAAATTCCAGAGCATATTTTGCTCAGAACAAATGCCAACCATGGTATTGCTCTGCCACAGTCCATTATGTTTTTTAAATTGCTGAGGAATGTAACCCATATACATAGTAATGCCTTTGAGCTTGGCATCTTCAATTGTAATATTTGTTGGTAAATCACTAAAAATAGTAAATGGGGTTTCGGGAGAAAGAGTTTTCTCGCTTAACCATACTTTAACATCATTTGAAAAAGTACAAGGCAAATTGGCTGTGCATGTGGCATTTTTTAGAAATTTTTCATCTGTATTTTTGGAAAAATCACACGCTGTTAATAAAAAAAATACCGCGGTGAATAAACTTAACCTATATATAAGCATAACAATTTCGCACTAAAGAAAAGCAAATACTAATAATCTCGACTGCAAATAACAAGTGTGAGTGTTACTATTAAGCCAAATTAGGCACAAACTGTATCAAAAAATAAACAACAAGCTCACAAACATTGATTGATGTCATAATTTTATGTAATTGACCTATCTTTTTTAGGCCAAAAAATTTATCATTTCACCCGCAAAAAATAAGGGTTTCTCAAGTTTTTTTTCTGAAGCTTTCATGTATTGAAAGTTTTAGATAACACGCTTGAGAAAATAGTAGGCCCCACTTTTAAAGGTGGGTAATTCATTTCTAAACGCATTTATTGCAGCGGAAGCCAGAAAATGAGCCAAACAGTAGCATCACAAACTGAGTATAACTATAAGGTTGTACGCCAATTCGCTATTATGACAGTGATTTGGGGCATCGTTGGCATGAGTATTGGGGTTCTGATTGCTGCCCAATTAGCTTGGCCAGCACTTAACTTTGATACACCATGGTTAACTTACTCTCGACTACGTCCGTTACACACGAACGCAGTAATTTTCGCATTTGGTACCAGTGCACTTTTTGCGACGTCTTATTACGTCGTACAACGTACTTGTCAAACGCGTCTTTTCTCAGACAAACTCGCCGCCTTTTCATTTTGGGGCTGGCAGCTAGTTATTGTATTAGCAGTAATTACATTACCACTTGGTATTACTAGCTCAAAAGAATACGCAGAACTTGAATGGCCAATCGATATTTTAATCGCTGTGGTTTGGATTGTTTACGCTATTGTATTCTTTGGTACTTTAATCAAGCGTAAAGTGTCGCATATTTATGTTGCTAACTGGTTCTACGCTGGCTTTATTATCACTGTTGCAGTGCTTCATATTGTAAACAGTATGGCAGTGCCTGTGTCGTTAACTAAATCATATTCAATCTATGCGGGTGCGGTAGATGCTATGGTTCAGTGGTGGTACGGTCATAACGCTGTAGGTTTCCTATTAACTGCTGGTTTCTTGGGTATGATGTATTACTTTGTGCCAAAACAAGCAGGTCGCCCAGTTTACTCATACCGTCTATCGGTAGTTCACTTTTGGGCTCTAATTTCATTATATATCTGGGCTGGTCCTCATCACCTTCACTACACAGCGCTTCCTGATTGGACGCAAAGTTTAGGTATGGTTATGTCTATTATCCTATTCGTACCGTCTTGGGGTGGTATGATCAACGGTATTATGACGCTATCTGGCGCGTGGCATAAACTACGTACCGATCCAGTACTTCGTTTCTTAGTTGTTTCATTATCTTTCTACGGTATGTCTACGTTTGAAGGTCCTATGATGGCAATTAAATCTGTAAATGCGTTATCTCACTACACAGATTGGACAATCGGCCACGTACACTCAGGTGCACTAGGTTGGGTTGCTATGATTTCAATTGGTGCTATTTACCACTTAATTCCTGCGTTATTTGCGCAAGGTCGTATGTATAGCGTTAAATTGGTTAACACCCACTTCTGGTTACACACTGTAGGTGTTGTTTTATACATTGTTGCAATGTGGATCTCTGGTGTAATGCAAGGTCTAATGTGGCGTGCGGTAAATGCCGACGGTACATTAATGTACAGCTTTGTGCAGTCTTTAGAAGCGTCGCATCCTTTCTACATTATGCGTTTTGTAGGCGGTGTATTCATCGTAACAGGCATGTTAGTTATGGCTTATAACGTTTTCCGTACAATTTCAGCTGAGAAAGAATCTCTGAAGTTAGACGCGCAAGCACAATTAGCATAACGGAGTGAGATGATGAGCAATAAAAATTCACAAAACAAACATGAAATAGTAGAAAAGAACGTTGGCCTTATGGCTATTCTGACTGTTTTTGCTATCAGCTTTGGTGCATTAGTGGAAATTACTCCGCTAATGTTCCAAGACGACACAACTAAACCAGTAGAAGGCCTACGCCCTCTTAATGCTTTAGAAATGGAAGGCCGTGACATATATGTACGTGAAGGTTGTTATAACTGTCACTCACAAATGATCCGCCCTTTTCGTGATGAAGTTGAGCGTTACGGTCATTACTCTGTAGCGGGCGAATCAGTATGGGATCACCCTTTCCAATGGGGTTCTAAACGTACTGGTCCTGACCTTGCTCGCGTTGGTAAACGTTACTCGGACGATTGGCATTATGCTCACTTAGTTGACCCACGTGCTGTGGTTCCTGAGTCGAATATGCCAGGTTTTCCTTGGTTAGCAGAGGATAAGGTAGATACAAGCCTGACTCTGAAAAAACTACAAATTTTCCGTGATACTTTTGCTATTAATCCAGAAAACCCTAAACACCCGGGCCTAGGTTATGGCAGCGACGAAGAACTTAAAGCTGATGTTGAAAAAGTTAACGCTATGAATAACGGCGAAGGCGCAACAGAAATCCAAGCTCTAATCGCGTATTTACAGCAACTTGGTACCCACTTGAAGTAAATTATTATGGATTACGGAACATACAGAGGCATTTTGACTCTGGTAATTTTAGTATTGTTTATTGTGATTGTTGTATGGGCATACAGCAAGCGTAGCAAAAATCGTTTTGATAGCGCTGCTAATGCCATTTTTGAAGATGAAAAAAAACATAACAACACACTCTCTAACGAGGAAAAGGAGTCTGAAAAATGACTAGCTTTTGGAGTATTTGGGTTATTGTATTAACCCTTGCATGCTTATGCATCATCTTTGGCCTATTAGTTTGGAACTTAAAAAACTATGCTGGCGTAAAAGAAGGTGAAAGCTGTGGACATGAATTTGACGGCATTGAAGAGCTAAATAATCCACTACCAAAATGGTGGACTTACATGTTTTTCGCAACTTTTATTTGGTCAGTATATTACCTTGCAGCTTTCCCAGGTTTAGGTAACTGGGAAGGTTTTGGTAAATGGACTAGTTCTAACCAAGGTATTACGTCTTTAGCTGAATCTAAAAAAGCAGTTGCAGAGGCCAAAGCAGAAGGTCGCTTTGTTAAACTTGATAAAGAGTATGAAGCTGCAGAAGAACGCTTCGGTCCTATTTTTAATAAGTTGGCACAGGTACCGGTTTTAGATTTAGTTAATTCTAAGTTTGAAGGTGATGCAGCGCAGCAAGTTGCTCTAGAAAATGGCGACAAACACGAGCAAACAGATGGTCAATTAGCCATCGAAATTGGTCAGCGTTTGTTCTCACAAAACTGTGCGCAATGTCATGGCTCTGATGCGCGTGGTGGTACCGGCTTTCCTAACCTAACTGATAAAGATTGGTTATATGGCGGAACACCAGACAAAATTAGAGAAACACTCCTTAATGGTCGTATAGCTGCAATGCCAGCTTGGGGCGATGCTCTTGGTGAGCAAGGCGTTAAAGAAATGACAGCACATGTGCTAAGCCTTTCTGGCCGTACTGTTAACCAAAAAGATGCAGCAGCAGGTTCAGCTAAGTTTGCAATGTGTGCCGCATGTCACGGTGCTGACGGTAAAGGGTCGGTTGCACATAACCTACCATTTGGCGCGCCTAACCTGACAGATAACATTTGGTTATATGGTGGTTCTCAACGTGCAGTTGAAGAAACACTTAACCATGGTCGTGCTGGTGTAATGCCTGCATGGAAAGACATTTTAGGTGAAGAAAAAATTCACTTATTAACAGCCTATGTTTACAGTTTATCGCAAGATAAATAAGCATGCGGTTAATAAAATGTTTATAAATTAATTTATTTAATTCAATAGATTAATCCAGATCAAAAAAGCCTCCACTGTGAGGCTTTTTTTTAGTCTTTTACGTATAAATCCTATAAAATAAACCTCCCTAAACTAATTTAGAGCAACTATGCAACCTACTCCGTGGTATAAGAATTTTTGGCCTTGGTTTTTAATCTTTTTTCCGTTAGTGGCCATTATTGGCTGTATTAGCCTATTTATTACGGCAATAGGTAACGGTCCAGATATGGTTGTTGACGACTACTACAAAAAAGGTAAAGCAATCAACTTAGAACTTACTAAGTTTGAAAAAGCAAAAGCGCTTTATCTGCATGGCGGATTAAATGTAACCAATGAGCGCGTAAGCTTTAAATTTACAAAAGGCGACAGCAGCAATGTGCATGTATTAAAACTCTCTTTTTACCACCGCACAATTAAAGCACATGACTTTACCGCTACTCTAACCCCTAATGCCAATCAAGAGTTTACAGCACTACTTGATATGTACACACCAGGTGCCTACTCAGTATTTATTGAGCCTATAGATGGCAGTTGGAAAATGAAAGAAAATATAACGTTACCAACTGTACAAACTGTTTTAGTTACTCCTAATTATAAGTAGTATAACTATGTCTAACTCTTGTTTTCATTGCCTTGAAAATGTGCCAAACGGATTTAGTGCAAGCGTTATAATTGACGATAAAGCCCAGCCAATGTGTTGCATTGGCTGCCAAGCTGTTGCACAAAACATCGTTGACCAAGGTATGACCGATTACTACAAATATCGGACCGTACGTGCAGGTAAAGTTGAACAATTGGTACCCGAGCAACTCGCATTTATAAAAAGTTATGACAACGAAGACATTCAAGACGAATTTATAGCCACTAACGATAATATCTCAGAAGTATTACTGAGTGTCGAAGGTATAACCTGCGCCGCTTGTGCGTGGCTTATCGAAAAACAACTATTAAATTTAACCTCAGTAAAACGTGTTGATGTAAACACATCCACTAACCGCGCTATGATCCAATGGGATAAAACCAGCACCCCATTAAGCGAAATAATTACTGCGCTTGCTAAGATTGGTTATAAAGCCTACCCGTTTCAAGCCGATACTGAATCCCAACAAAAGCAACAAACAGCAAAAGCCTATATTCGCCGTTTAGGTGTTGCCGGTTTAATGACCATGCAAGTAATGATGTTTGCATTTGCCATGTACTTTGGCATGTTTTCAGGCATGGACAGTAATTTTGAGCAGTATTTTAGATGGATCAGCTTAGTACTGGCCTCACCAGTTATTTTATATAGTGCACTGCCCTTTTTAACCAATGCTATAAATGGCTTAAAAGCAAAACAGCTCAATATGGATTTACCTGTATCACTGGCCATTTTTGGCGCATTTGGTGCAAGTTGTTACGCCACATTTATGCAAGTCGGCGAAGTGTATTTTGAATCTGTGTGCATGTTTACCTTTTTACTGTTGTTAGGTAAATATCTTGAATTTAGAGCGCGTTTAAAAGCGAGTGAGTTTACTGCCAACTTACAAAAACTATTGCCATTAACAGCCCGCACCATTAACGAAAGTGGCGAAGAGCTTATAATTGCAGCCAAAAAACTAAAACTTAATGACGTAGTACTTATTAAAGCGGGTGAAACGATTCCTGCCGATGGCGAACTAATTAAAGGTAAAACCACCGTTGATGAGTCAATGATGACGGGGGAGCATCAACCTGTAACTAAATTTATTGGACACAATGTTTATGCTGGTTGCGTTAACCACGACGGCGTTATTGAAATAAAAATTAATAAAATTGGCCAAAATACACTTTTGAATCAAATAATACGCCTGCAACATAACGCATTAACCAAGCGCCCTAAACTAGTTGAAATTACTGATAAAGTTGCGCAGTGGTTCATAGCTTGTTTGCTTGTATTTGCTTCACTTACAGCGATCGGCTGGTACCAAATTGATCCTGAGCACGCATTTTGGATCACCATTTCGGTTTTAGTTGCTACCTGCCCGTGTGCGCTGAGTTTAGCGATACCCACCGCGCTTACATGTGCAGTGGCAACACTTACTCGAAAAGGCGTATTAATAAAACAAGCACATGTGCTCGAAACACTCTCACAAATCACTTTATTTGCATTTGATAAAACAGGCACACTTACGCAAGGTAAATTTAGCCTTGATGAAGTAGATATAATCGATAAAAAATATACAAAAACGCAAGTGCTAGATATGGCAGCCATGCTAGAGCGTTATTCTGAGCATCCTATTGCCAGCGCTTTTGATGAAATCACGCCCGTTCATAATACTCTTGATAACGTTGAAGTACATCCAGGGCTAGGAATTAGCGCACAAGATGCAACTCATCATTACGCAATTGGTAAAAGTGGCTGGTTTGATAGCAAAAAATCGAATGCACAAGCAAGCTTATATATAAATAAACAAGTTGTTGCACGTTTTTACTTTGTTGATAAAGTAAAAAGCGATGCGAAAAAGCTTATAGAGTCTCTTCAATCGCAAAACTTAACGTGTCATATGTTGACCGGTGACGCGTCAGATGCAGGGCAAAAAGTAGCTAAACAGCTTAAACTTGAAAGCGTACAATCAGGATGTTCCCCACAGGATAAACAAACCGCAGTTGAGCAATGGTCTTCACAAAGCGAAGTGGTTGCTATGGTCGGTGATGGCATAAACGACAGCCCAGTATTTGCCAGCGCGCATTTATCAATTGCTATGGAAACCGGTGCTGACATATCAAAAAATAGCGCTGATGTAGTGCTTCTTAATAGCGATTTAGCCTCCATTGGTCATTTACTTAATGTTGCCAAACAAACCAGACGTATTATTAAACAAAATCTTGCGCTGTCTTTATTGTATAATGCTTCCATATTACCATTGGCAGCGCTGGGCTTAGTAGCCCCATGGATGGCTGTTATTGGCATGTCTGCCAGCTCAATTATTGTGATTAGTAATTCACTAAGGCTATTAAAGTTATGAGCATAATTTACATTTTGATCCCTATTGCCATTTTATTTGTCATTATTGCTATTGGCGTATTTTTTTGGGCCGTAAAAAGTGAGCAGTTTTCGGATTTAAACAAGCAAGGTCATAGTATTTTGTTTGAAGACGACAAAGAGCAACATAATAAAAGTAATGATTGACCCTCTTTATACCAGCGCATTTTTAATGGGCCTAATCGGTAGCGGTCATTGCATTGCTATGTGTGGCGGTATTGCAAGCTCATTACAATTGGCTAGTGACAAACGCAAAACATTTACCTATTCATTTGCCTATAATGTTGGACGTGCCCTGAGCTACATGGCAGCAGGCGCACTTGTTGCAGGAATTAGTAGCCAATTTGCAAGGCAAAATACGTCCTTGTCTTTAGCCCTTTCATTCATTGCTGCTATTTTTATGCTCCTCGTTGGCGTGTATATAATGCGCTTGGGCCCTACTTTGCAGTGGTTAGAAAGAATTGGCAAAACTTTAGTGTGGCAACACATTGTTAAACTAAATAAATATTTAATGCCTATCAACTCTCCTTTTAAAGCCTTAGGTTACGGTGCTTTGTGGGGCTGGCTGCCTTGTGGTTTAGTATATTCAGCGCTTACATGGGCGATGACTAGTCCTAGTGCTTTAGATGGTGCTTTAGTTATGCTTTGCTTTGCTCTGGGTACTTTTCCCGCGATGATCACGTTAGGCGTTGCAGCGCAAAAACTAAATACTATTATTAACCATCCATGGACCCGAATTGTATTAGGCAGTGTTATAATTTGGTATGGTATCTACTTATTGATTATTGCAACCGACAAGTTGGTACATTAATCTACACAATGTCGTGAATAAAAATTTAAACGGATTAAATTATGGATTTCTCTCAAAGCCGTACTAAAGGTAATTGTGCTATTAGCTGTAATAACTGCAGTATTAGTCAATTGTGTTTGCCATTTTCACTTAATGGCCAAGAAATGGACAAGCTAGACGAAATTATTGAGCGAAAAAAACCTCTCCATAAAGGCGACTACTTATTTGAATCAGGCGCACCTTTACAGGCTATTTATGCGGTACGTTCAGGCTCATTTAAATCGTACACATTATCAGAGCGAGGTGATGAGCAAATTACTGGTTTTCATTTAGCTGGCGATCTAGTTGGTTTTGATGCGATAAATAAAATGACTCATCCCAGTTTTTCACAAGCACTTGAAACGTCAATGGTTTGCGAAATCCCATTCGATACTCTTGACGAACTATCAGGGAAATTACCTAAACTTCGCCAACAAATAATGCGCTTAATGAGCAGTGAAATTACATACGACCAAGAAATGCTGTTACTACTCAATAAAAAATCAGCAGAAGAGCGCCTAGCTAGTTTTATTTATAACTTATCTGAGCGCTTTGGTGAGCGTGGCTTTTCGCGTAAGGAATTTAGATTTACGATGACTCGCGGTGAAATAGGCAACTACCTAGGCCTAACTGTAGAAACTATTAGTCGTTTATTAAGTCGTTTTCAAAAAGCAGGCTTAATTAAAGTAGAAGGTAAATTTATTACAATTTTAGATAATGATGCCTTGGCTAAAACAGCGGCGATTGTTAAGCCTCGTCAAATTAAATAGTTTGATTTAGAACAACAATTTATATGCTACCCCTTTAACTGTTTTATATTTACGTTACACTAAATGTACACCCGTTATGTAAATGGAGTAGCATATGAACACTATTAAACGCATTATTGCGGTTATTGACCCTACCAAAGACGATCAACACGGCTTAGCACGTTCAATAGATTTAGCTAAAAAGTCTGGCGCAAGTATTACCGCTTTTATGACGGTTTACGACTTCTCTTACGAAATGACAACCATGCTATCAGGTGATGAACGCGAAGCAATGCGTGACGCTGTACTAAAAGATCGTGAGCTATGGCTAAACGATTTAGTCTCTCCTTACAAAGATATAAATATTGAAACCCAAGTGGTTTGGCATAATCGCCCTTACGAAGCCATAATCGATACTGTAATTGATGAAAAGTACGATTTAGTAATTAAAGGCACACATCAACATGGTGCACTTAAATCCGTTATTTTTACCCCGACCGATTGGCACTTAGTACGCAAATGCCCCGCTCCGGTTTTATTTGTAAAAGAAATGGCATGGCCTGCTAACGGTAATATTTTAGCTGCTGTAAATGCAGTTAGCGAAAATGAAGAGCATGTAGCACTTAATAAACGCGTTATTAAAGACGCACAATTTTTATGTGAACTTGCCAACGCAAAACTTAATTTAGTTAATGCTTATCCTGCAACGCCCATAAATATCGCAATCGAAATTCCTGAGTTTAATCCGGGGCTTTATAACGAATCAGTTAAAAAACATCATCATGAATCAACCAATGCACTTGCTGCAGAGTTTAATTTAAACCCAGAGCAATGTTTTATTGAAGAAGGCCTGCCAGAGGATGTAATCCCTGATGTAGCGAAGCGGTTAAATAGCGAATTAGTTGTTATTGGTACCGTTGGGCGTACCGGCTTAAGTGCTGCTCTTGTAGGTAATACAGCAGAGCATGTAATTGATAGCCTAGACTGTGATGTACTGGCACTCAAACCCGATGGTTACGTGAGCCCACTTGCAAAAAAACTAGATTAACCAAAAGATTTTTAGCAAGTAACAGCTCATATACTACTTGCTAAAAATACCGTGTTTAAATTGCTTTTAATTACATCCTAAACTCGCATATTCAGGTGGTTTGGGTATAATACGCCCCTTTATTTTTAGCAAATAACTTTGCTGTATTGTTTTACTAGGGGGCGTAATTGTCACACTCAGATCAAGCTAAAGCTCAATTTAACTTAAATAAGCTGCAAAAGCGTTTACGTCGCCAAACTGGTCAAGCTGTTATGGACTTCAATATGATTGAAGAAGGCGACCGTATTATGGTGTGTTTATCAGGCGGCAAAGATAGCTACACAATGCTTGAAATGCTTCAACATTTAAAACGTGTAGCACCTATAAAGTTTGACCTAGTTGTTGTAAATCTTGATCAAAAACAACCAGGTTTCCCTGAACATGTACTACCCCAGTACCTTGATAAACTAAATGTTGAGTACAAAATTGTAGAAGAAGATACCTACAGCATTGTTACCGATATTATCCCTGAAGGTAAAACAACGTGTTCACTTTGCTCACGCTTACGTCGTGGTATTTTATACCGCACAGCAAATGAGATAGGCGCTACTAAAATAGCCCTTGGGCATCACCGTGATGACATGATTGAAACCTTATTTTTGAACATGTTTTATGGCGGTAAACTAAAAAGTATGCCGGCTAAATTAATGAGTGATAATGGCGAGCACATGGTTATTCGCCCACTTGCATACTGCAAAGAAACCGATATAGCCCAATACGCATTTGCACAAGGCTACCCTATAATCCCTTGTAATCTTTGTGGCTCACAAGAAAACCTACAGCGTAAACATACAAAAGCAATGCTTGCAAAATGGGATGCGGAGCACCCGGGCCGTATTGAAAGTATTTTTACAGCAATGCAAAACATAGTGCCTTCACATTTAGCTGATGCCGACTTATTTGATTTTAAAAACTTACAAACAGGTGAAGTAATTGATGGTGGCGATATCGCCCTTGATAAACCTGACATACCTAAAGTACCAGTAAGTAGTGAAATTGATGAACAAGAAGTGCCAAGTGTAGTTACTATAAATCTTAGCTAACTTTTAGTTAGCTAAGAGTAAAGAATTAAGGGTTTGTATTTATATACAAACCCTTTAATTTACCAATTTAATCTTAAGCTTTACTTTAACTCTCAGCTAAACCTTGTAAAAACTCTAAACTTAACTTTTCTTGTGCATTAGCCTGGTATGGCAACTGTTGCAAGCTATCGTACGAAAAATCGTTAATATCAAAGTGACTTATTTCACTACTCCCAAAGCTGTTACGCTCACCGGGGCTTGGGGACATTTTCTCAATTACAAAATCACTTAAACGCATATCTGTAATACCTTGTGGTAATACCGACCAGTGAGCTTTCAAATTAAGTGTTTGTCTTCCCTGTGCTAACCGCTCTTTAGATACTAAATGAGCAAGTGGTGTATCGCCACTGTATAAGTTAGCCCTAACTCGATACAAACCGCTTTTTATCACTGTTAAATTAGCTGGCACGACCATGTTTTCATCTTGTGCATATGCAGTTTCAAAACCTGTTAAAGTCGCACTCGGCGCCATATATTGAATTTGTGCAACTACAGGGACTTTTTTACCAGCAACATCACCCTCTACAAACACTTGCAAACTACGAGGGTAATCATCCTCTCCTTTAAAGGTGATAGTTGCCTCACCTTCACGTGCATTACCTATATGAGTATTTAATACTTCTTTTGTATCTGTATTTGCAAGCTCAACGACTACTTTACCAAGTCCTTGAGCACTTACTCTTATTATTATTTCTTCTGGGTATACAAAACGATACTGCTTAATACTTAACGTTAAAGCATCACCACTTTCGTCAATAGGGCTCGACACAGGGTAAAACTGGTTTGGTTTTAATCGGTCTTCATCTAGTGGGCTTAATGGTTGAGAATAAGGAGGAAATTTGAGTGCGCTTTGGTATTGCATAACCACTTGCTGCGCCGCTTTTGTTAAGTCTTCATTAAACGCGACTTGCTTTTTTGATTGTGTTTTGTTTTTTTTAGGTACATCTATGGGAATCACTTTTACAGGTGATAAATCAACTACGCTAGCGGCTTGTTTAACCTGCGTTGTCACTGGCTCTACAACTTTATGAGTGTCATTTTTACTTGTAAACCATAGCGAAAATAAAATAGCGCTAATAATTAAAGCAACGACATAAAATTTTTTCATTAGTTAATTTAATCCTTTATAAGGCGTATAGCTTTGAGCTACACGCCTTGCATGTTATGGGATCACATTATAAATAAGTGCTGATGCGCTTAAATTATTTGAATCCTTAATATAACGATATTGTTTTTTCCAAAACCAACTACCTGTAGTTTTATCAAACGTATTAAACCCTACCGTGTCACCTTCAACATTTACGTTATTCATGGCGATTGTTACATTACCTTTGCGCTGGGCATTATGTATTTCGTTATGGCTATAACTGTCACTCATCATCATTGGATAATGGTTAGGCATAAAGCTATTTACCGCATCACCTTGCGATTTTAAACGGCCATCAGTATCAATACTTTGGCTACAACTTCCAAATGAACGAGCTGAACTTGCACCACATGAAGAGTGCGATGCAACAACCGAGTCATCATTGCCTTTTAAAAATCCACCTGTTAATCCTAAGTATGCATTACCATCTGCCACAAAGCGTAAACGAGGTGTACGTGCATCAGGAAATGGTGATATTTTACGGGCGTTATTCACTTTTAAATCGTGTAATACGCCAACGGCCTCGGTTACATCACTTCCTAGCCACCATTTGAGTGCAGCATCGACCGCAAAGTTCCATGATGCGCCAGTTAAAGCACTAACAGCGACGTCAGCAAGCTCACTTCCACCGCCCGCGCCTGCTAAATCAAACGTAGCCACGATATTAAGCGGCTGTAATCCTTCGTTTTCTAACCAGTTTTCTTGATTATCAATAATATGGCGTGCAACTAAGTCACCTGTTGAATGTGTTACAAATACACAGCCATCACTGCATAAATTAGAGCGTGAAATTTGCTTTAATTTAGGCCATACCCAATCGGTAGCAATCTTACCTTCAACGCGTTCATAAGCAGGCCAGTCAATTCGCTCATCCGCACGATTATTCCAGTACGATTGCCAATATGTTTCACCATCATTAATTACATCACTTCCCAATTTATTGGTTATTTGCGAGGTTTGTAAACCATGAATTAATATAATTTTGTAGTCTTTACTCGCTGCAGAAAAGCTCATTAACATAGCAAGTCCCGCAACGATTAGGTGGCTTGGCTTAATTAATTTGTGTGTGTATTTGTTGTTCATACAATTCCTTAATGTTGTGTACTTAATATTTTATTATCATTTAAGGTATTCATGTTGGTCTGCGTAAGCTTGTCAGCCTAAGCGCTCACTAGTATTAGGAACAACGAACAAAAATGCAACAACTTATTATCATTTAGGAAGGGTGGGAATTTATTTCATACTGATTAATGAGTTAACAAAGGTATAGTTGTTAAATATGAAATTATTAAATGAGTTTCAGGGGGATATTGAGGTATAATATTAAAACGAGCACCATTAAAGTGCCCGCTATAGAATAAGGACAAAGCTAATCTAACCGTTGGCTTTAAGCTCACTGGTAAATTGCCCAATCGCATTTACAACTTCTTGCGCGCCTTGTTGGATCTCTTGCATCACTTCACCAGATTCTTTAGATAACGCCAAGCCTTGCTCTGCTTTTTCTTTACCTTTTTCTATTACAGCAACCGTATTTTGTGTTTGTGATTGATTACGTTGCACAACTTCTACAATTTCTTCTGTTGCTTTTGATGTACGCGATGCAAGCAGCCTAACTTCATCTGCAACAACGGCAAAGCCTCGACCTTGCTCGCCAGCTCTAGCCGCTTCAATTGCGGCATTTAATGCTAATAAATTTGTTTGTTCAGCAATGCTACTAATGCTTTGTACAATACTTGATATTTGCTGCGACTGCTGATCAAGCGCTGAAATCTCATTCGCAGCTTGCTCCATGTTAATAGCCAGCTCAGTCATTACTGCAACAGTGTCTTGTATAACGCTCGCGCCCTGTTCTGCTTTTTTATCCGTTTGGGTTGAGGTGCTATAAGCAATCTCGGCCGCTTGTGAGATTGCGATTTCTTGATTTACTTGTTCAGTAATAACTGTGGCAAATTTCATCACTTTATAAAGCTCATCTGCGTCATTTGAGATTGGGTTATATGACGCTTCTAGCCAAACAATATTGCCGTATTTATCTACGCGTTTAAAGCGCTCAGCAATAAATTGACCATCTCTTAATTTATCCCAAAATTGCAGGTATTCTTGGGAGTTGTACTCTGAAGCCTCACAAAATGTACGATGGTGTTTTCCTATTAATTCACTTTCTTGATAACCCATTGCAGCTAAAAACTGTTCATTTGCTTTTAAAACATGGCCCTCTAAATCAAATTCAATTACCGCCATAGAGCGATATATAGCTTTAATAGTATCGCTTTGCTCGCGAGAAGCTGTAATTGTTTTTGTAAGTACACTCCCGAATATAGAAAAATAGAGCAACTGATCTTGCTCACCTTTTACAGGATGTACTATTAAACGTAACCATTCAGCTTTGCCATCGCTGCGCATAACCTGTAATGCACCGCCCCAATGCCCTTCTTTTTTAATAGCTTGTTGCAAGCTTTTAAATTCGACAGATTGTCGAGACGAATCTGTAATAAAATTATCAAAAGAGTTATTAGTTAGCTCATCTTCGCTATAGCCTAGGTTTTCTAAAAATTTATCGTTGGCGTGCGAAATCCTGCCATCATAAAGAATGTTCAGTACTAACATCTCTCGGTAAAGCCCTTCCCACACTTGTTGTAATGGATAGAGCTCTGCTTTTAAAGAGGCTATTTCATTTTGTTTATTTTTAGAAAAAAACATTAATATCCTTACTAATACATTCAATATAAAATTAATTTTAGTATAGAAGACATTTATCATAACGCGATAAATAATAAGAACTTTAACCACTTTCGCGTATTAATTTCTACATGAATGAGAATGTATTTATCTAACCGTCTCGGTGCTATGCTATTACTAACAGCTTAAAAAGTTAGCCTTTCATATAAACCAGATGCTCTTGATACGCTTTTATTCATTGCTAATTGCAGTACTTTTTTATCAGCCACCAGCTCAAAGGTATTTTTAGCGCGGGTTATACCCGTATAAACTAATTGCCTGTTTATACCCATGCGCGCTTGTTTTAGCGGTGGCAATACCATAGCGGTGTAGTTAAACTCTGAGCCTTGTGATTTATGAATGGTCATTACGTATACTTTATCGTGTGCAGGGAGTCGTGCAGGCGAAAATGCTCGTTGATTACCTTGCTCGTCAATAAATATGGCTTTGAGTTGATTACTTTCATCTGGCATTAAAATACCAATATCACCGTTAAATAACTTAAGTTGATAATCGTTTTGGCTCACCATAATAGGCATACCCGTATAGTGGTGAGTATTAGGACTAACGGTAATTAAACCTTGCTGTTGCAACACGCGCTCTATTCGTTGATTTAAGCTATGCACGCCGTAATCGCCCTCTCGTACCGCAGCTAAAAGCTGATAACTAGCAAAAGCAGCATGCACTTGTGCAACACCTGCACCTTGGGCAATTAAGTTAAGGTATTTTGCATAATGACTTGCTGCACTTTTAACGAGTTTTTCAATCGGTTTTGCTACAAAGTCGTAATCTAAAATTACATCGTTAAAGCGCCCTTCAGTACTTTCTTGTTCTACGTAATTTAAAATACCGGTGTTATTGGTGTTTACCGCAAGTGCAAGTTGACCAATACCGCTTTGTGCGTCAAATCGATAACTGTGTTGTAAAAAGGCAATGCAATCTGCGAGTTTAAATTCACTCGCACTTTGCGCTGCAAGTTTAGCCTCGTTATTAAAGCATAAATTATTTAACTCATCACAACGTGCTTGCGAATAGCGTGGCGTTTGTCCAAGTGTTAAACCTTGGCATAAATCGCTCATTACGCTGCCGGTATCTACTGAGGCAAGTTGATCTTTATCACCTAAGAGTATTAACCGCGCGTGCGCGGGCAGTGCTTCTATTAATTTAGCCATCAGCGATAAATCGACCATGCTGGCTTCGTCAATAATCAGCACATCTAAATGCAGCGGATTGCTTTTGTTATGTCTAAATTTATTAGTAAACGGTTTTACGCCCAGTAAGCGATGAATCGTTTGAGCGCTTTGCGGGATCAGCGTTTTTATATCATCAGGAATCGTTGTGAGCTTATTTTTGGCGCCCAAAGTAGACTCACTTAAACGTGCAGCTGCTTTACCTGTAGGGGCCACCAGCTTAATACTAAGGGGTGCTGTTTCATAAAGTGACTGCAAAATAGCCAGTAACTTAGTCACGGTGGTAGTTTTACCTGTACCTGGGCCACCCGTGATCACACTAAAGCCTTTGGTGGCCGCAATCGCGCACGCCACTTTTTGCCAATCAGTTTCAATTGTTGAATCAGCAGGAAAATAAGTATTTAAAAGCCCTGCTAATACTTCATCATTTATATTGAGCTTTCGCTCGCTCATGCTTAATAGTCTATCAGCAAGTGTTTGCTCATAACCTGCAAGGCGCGAAAAATAAAGTCGCTCGTTAAATAATTGCAATGGCTTACTCTCGCCAACGCTTTCATGGTTTTGTAAATAACTAACCGCTGTGTGTACATCAAAGTCATCACTAAACGGGCTTAGCGTACTGGGAACATTGCCATCGAGTTTATTAAAGTCACCTTTGCGCAAGTTAAAAGGATTGCTCCAATCAACTTCATTTAAGGTTAAACAACTGTGCTGACTTTGCTGCGATAAGCACAGTAATAAAACAATATAAAATAGTTCATTATGTGTTTGCTCTATGCCATTAGTACTCAGTAATTCAGCGAGCTTAACATCAACTACACGTAATCGTTTTTCAACTAATAAATACTCAAGTAACGGCACTTCGGTAATTGAATATTTTACAGCCACCTCATTTTGTGATTTAAGAATATTTAGAGGCTCATCGCTAGGCGCTTGATCAATATCGTCAAACAAGCCAGGTTGTTCATTTAAATCGCTCATAGCATGGCTCCTTGGCTAAATAAGCCATCTAAAATAATCACTTGTTCTACAGTTAGCTTTTTAAAGTACACGCCTTGCCCTGCTGGCATTCCACGTAAAAAAGTGTAATACACGCCGCCTAAATGGGTCTCTATTGAGTAATTAGCTATACGTTGTTTTAATAAACGATGCAGCGCTACGGTGTAAATTAAATACTGTAAATGATATTGATGGCTGCTCATTGCTTGCTCAAGCATATCGCCTTCGTAATCAGCTGGCGTACTGCCTAAATAATTAGACTTATAATCTAAAATATAATACTTACCTTGGTAGCAAAATATTAAATCGACAAAGCCTTTTAACAAGCCTTTTACTTGCGAAAACTCAAGCTTACTTTGCGTAAAACCAAAATGTTTAACCAACATTTCGTTTAGCTTAGGTGCACTTAAGCTCTCAAGTGGTAAATTAAATTCCATTTCGACTAGGCAATCATTGGGTGCAAGCACACCCAATGAAAGAAGGCTGTTTTCTAGAGAGCTGTTATCTAGGGGGCACGCAAGAACATCAAGCACCCATTTTTCAGCCACTTCTCGCCATTGCTCACCTATGTGGTATTTTTCAAGGCTGCGCTTAACTACCTCAGATAAGTTTTGCTCGGTATTAGTTGGATGAACTACTGGGCTAGTAAAATCTATTTGTTCAAATATTTCGTGCAGACAGCTACCGGGCTTTGCCCCTTTAGGAAAACTATAAGGTGATGGTAGTTCGTCCTCTTGCACTGCGAACTCGTCTTTTTCGTGATCTTCATCACTTCGCCCTGGGGCTAATTGGTCGCTATGCTTTTTAAAGCTCAACGCACTAAAGCTGGTTGCTCGCCAATTACGCTCAATAGTTGCCGTTACACTATTAACAGTTAATGTTTGCTGCGCACTTTCACTATTATTAAAACTAAGTGTTCCCTGCTCTAATAATGTGTGTGAGGTAAATTGCTGATAGCCCATCGCGCTATTAGCATCGCAAAACTCACTTAAATGCGTGCGCCATGTTTGGCTACTGGCAAGCTCAAGCCCTGCAAATAAAACGTGTCCTAGTGCACTACTTTGTATAGCTAAGCGACTACTTTGCCCTTGCCCAATGTTATAAACACCCAGTGCACAAAAATGCACAGCCCGCGTGAGAGCTACATAAAGCAGGCGTAAATCTTCAGCTAGGCGCTCTTGCTCTGCTTTTTGAAGTGCATCTTCGTCTTTACTTAAATCGTAAATTAGCTTGCCGTTATCGTGATAAAGCGCTTCTTTTGTTTCGCGATAGCCACTGGCAAACGGCATAAATACCAGTGGGTATTCAAGCCCTTTTGAGGCATGCATAGTGACAATTTTAACTAAGTTGGCGTCACTTTCTAGGCGTACTTGTACTGTTTCACCGTCTTGTTGGCTTACCTTTTGTGCAAACCAGCGCAGTAAACGTAGCGTGCCTTCAAGCTCTATTTGTTTTTGTTGAAGTATTTCGCCCAAATGCCTAAAGTCCGTCAGCCAACGCTCTACGTTATACCCTAAACCTTGCCATTTAGCGCTAAGTTGGTTGTGACTCATTAAGCGCTCAAGCATAGCCATAGCGCCTTGCTTGTTCCAAATGTGGCTAAGCTGTGCAAAAAAGTTTAAATGCTCTTGCCATTTATTTTCATCATCGGCGAGTGCGTGTATTTCGTTATAGCTTAAACAAAATAACGGGCCAGCTAATACACCGCGCAGCAGTGACTCGTCATATTGCCCATGCAGCGCCGTTAAAAAGTTAAGTAGGTGATGGCTAAGCTCTTGGCTAAAAACACTTTCGCGCGATAAATACACGCTGGCTATTTTGGCTTCGCTAAGCGCTTTTTTCATTATTTGTGCTTCAACACGGTCGCGCACTAATATACAAATATCGGCAGCGCTTACAGGAGTACTGCCAATACAGGCATTACCTTGTTTTGCTTTTTCAAGCAGGGTCACTATTTTATTAGCAAAATGAGTGGCTAAATGTGCTTGCCCTACACCTTTGTTGGTTGGTTTGTTTTTTTCGTCTGCGGCTTCATCTACAAATACGTTAAATTCGAATGCGGTCGCGGGTTTGCCATCAATTAAAAAAGAGTCTTCCGCTTTTTTACCTTTAGCAGCTACTGCGTTAAACGGTATGGCGTCGTTATAAATAAAGCTGTTAGCGTGTTTGCCAAATAAACTATTAACGCTATTTACTATATCGGTGCTTGAGCGAAAGTTAGTACCTAGCGTAAATTGCTGATCAGTCTGTACAGCTTCTTTTGCGCCAATATACGTAAAAATATCCGCGCCCCTAAAGCCATAAATAGCCTGTTTGGGGTCGCCTATCATGGCAAGCGTGGTATTTTGTTGCCCATAAATTTTACTAAAAATACCGTACTGAATCGGGTCGGTATCTTGGAATTCATCAATCATGGCAACCGGAAACAACTGCGCAATTTTTTGCGCTAGTACGTCGCCTTGCTCGTTATTAAGCGCACTGTGTAAATTGGTCAGTAAATCATCTGGGGTGATCACGTTTTGCTCTTGCTTGCGCTTAACTATTGCGGCTTTTACCCAGCGCGCTGCATGTTGTACAACCGCTATTTTGAGCCCTTGGTTTATGGTGTTATTAAGTGCGGTAAGCTCGTCAAACTGACTCAGTAATGGATGCACAAATAATGGCTGATTTTTTTTATAATTGCCCACATCGCTTAAGTTTTCTGTACTCCACACTTCAAACGAATACTTGTTAGTGCCAAATTCAAAAAACAAATCGCCGCCTAAACAAAATGCTTCAAGCGCACCAAGGCTGCCTTTTCGTGCTGGCGTTTTAGACCCGCTTAAACCCGAGCCTTTAATAGCACCTATAAACTCTTGCTCTAATACTGCTTTTTTAAATGCAGGTACACGGGTTATGTACTCGTCACGGGCTTTCCATACATCATCTAAATTTATTTGTGGTGTAATGTGCGCATTAGCTTTGTTTAAAATGCTCGCCACTTGAGCGAATAAAGCCTCAGGTGCGGCAAATACATCTAAAATAGCATCGGTGCGTTCTTTGTTAAGTGGGTATACAAACGCACGCCAAAAATCTTTAATAGTTTCGAGCAGTATGTCGCGCTCATCTAAAATAAATTCGAGGTTAAACGCCACACCCGATTCAAACGCATGTTGTTTTAGCATCCGCTGACAAAAGCCATGAATAGTAAAAATAGCGGCTTCGTCCATTGATTTAGCAGCTGCATCGAGTAAATCAAAGGCGCGGTGTTTATCATCAATTTTGGCAATTACGCCTTCAATGAGTTCGTCGTTTGGGTCTTGCCCAAGTAGTGCATCGCGCGCAGCAATAATTCGGCTGCGTACGCGGTCTTTAATTTCTTGGGTGGCGGCATCGGTAAAGGTTACAACCAAAATTTGCTCAACACTGAGCGGCGTATTTAACTCACCTTCTATTTGCATACCTAACAAGTAGCGTAAATACAGCCCCGTAATTGTATAAGTTTTGCCGGTACCCGCACTGGCTTCTATTAAACTTTGACCAATGAGCGGCATAGTAAGAGGATTAAGCGCTTGCATGGTCACTCTCCTTTGCGTGTTCAAATAAAGGCGTGAGCAATTTATCACTCCATTTTATAAATTCGTCTTGGCAGTCGTTTAGCGATTGCACCGTTAAGCGGATATACGGGTTTTCGCCCTCTCCTCGCCCTATGTATTGCGGGCTAAATTTGCTCATCGCTTTTGTTATATCGCCGCCACTTTTAACGTACTCATAACCACTTACCGGAAAAAATGGCACAGGCTCTGCGCGCAGTGCTTTGTATAACTCAAACCAATCGGCCAATAGTGCATCCGCATCGGCTTTGTTTATGGGCGCAAAGGTAATTTGCTTATCGAGCCCAAGTAACAATGTTTCTACGTTATGATCCATACTTTGCGCTGCAAGGTGATAAATAAAGCCTTTAATTAAATCTTTCGCTTTAATACTCGCACTGCGGTAAAACACTTGTTTTTGCAAATAAACATGATTGAGCCAGCCTTCTATTTTGGTACCTTCAATGGTAAGCAAAACCTCTATCGGCTCACTTTTCCCGCCTTTAATGTGCTCTTTAACTTGCCCTGCAAGCGCGTCAACTCGGTGCTCCATACTCTCAAATATAAGGCTGCCTACATTGGCTTGAGGTAACTCACCCCGCTGCAGTATTTGCTCGGTACTTAGTGGCTGCTCGTTTATATTGGCTTTAAGTATTTCATCAAGATAAAAATAACGGCGCAGTGCATCTAGGCTAAATGGTTCTTCGTCTTTTGCTACTTCGTTAAATTGTGGCAGGCGTAAACCTAATGTTTGTTGATAAAAGCTCTCTTGTGCGCTGCACACACTTTTAATAAACACATCGAGATCTAACTGTTCTGGCACAACAACATCAAGCGCGGTAACTGGCTGTGGTTTAATTGACTCACTTGGCAGCCAAATTGGATTGTAACTGTGGTTACTCAGCACAGTATTGGCTTGCTCATCGGCTAAATAATAATGGCTATTAAAGGGCTGTAAATGCTGCTGATTAATTAGACATGCGGGCAGCGTTTTTTCACTCTTTTCGCTTTCCTCGCTTAATACAAAACTACGCCCAATATATTCTAACAGCTCGCTTACAAGGGTTGATGGCATGCGCGGTTGGTTATCAAAACACGAGCGACCAATGTAACTCATGTATAAGTTGTCGCGGGCACTCAGTAGTGCTTCTAAAAATAAGTAGCGGTCATCTAATTTACGTGATCGGTCACCTTTTTGCTTTTTAGAATAAGGCACTAAGTCAAAACCAATAGGCTGTACGTTACGCGGGTAGTCGGCATCATTTAAGCCCAGCATACACACCACTTTAAATGGCACGGCGCGCATGGGCATAAGCGTACAAAAGTTTACTTGGCCTACTAAAAACCGCTGCCCCACGCCTTTTTCTTGAATGCCTTGTTTAATTAAGTAACTAACAATACGCTGCGAAACCGCTTTACTGTAATCGCCGTTGTCGTGGTGCTTTTGTAACTCTTCGAGCACATTTTGCAGCACTAATAAATCCCAGCTGTCGTCGCTTTCACTTTCGTATATAGCGTTTAATAGCTCACTTAAAATATGCGCTTTATTAGTGAGCGTATCGTCGGGCGTTAGCTGCTCTTTAAAGCTTTGCAGTACATCAATAAAGTGCACGAGCTTGTTGAGTGTATCAAGCGCCATGCCTTCTACTTCATCGGCGCTGTAAATACCATTAAACGGGCATTGCTCGTCGCGCTGCGCTATGCCAAGCAATAAACGGTTGAGCCCATGTTGCCAGGTATTTAAATCAATAGCGGGTAAATCAAAGCTGCTTTTATGCGCTGCGTTTATACCCCATTTAACCCCAACACGTTCAAGCCAATATTGAATTTGCTCGTATTCGTGCGCTTCAAGCCCAAACTTTTCGGCTATTTGCGTCACTTGTAATAAATCAAGAATATCCGACACACCAAAGCGCGAAAACGGCAAGTTAGCTAAACTCGCAAATGAGCTAAGGACAGGCTTTTCTTGCTCTATGGCTAGATCGGCCAATGCGTACGGAATAAAGCGGTTGCCTTGCGCCCCACCAAATACAGCTTCAATATAAGGGCTGTAAGTGCCTACATCGGGCATCATGACAATTATGTCTTTGGGGGTAAGCGTTGGGTTTTGATTAAATAAGTTAAGTAAGTAGTCGTGCAAGCGCTCAACTTCTCTGAGCGGTGTATGGCAATCGCTGAGCGTAATACTGGTGTCGGTTGCGCTGATTGGTAATTTACCTTCGTCGTTTATAAACCACTCTTTGTTATCGGTCAGTGATTCGCCTTTAAACGCAAGCTGATAAATCTCACTTTGTACTTGCCCTAGTAAGGTGTCGTCAAACACATCAATAAAACCGTCAATCCAACGGGCATCTAACTGTACGAGTTGTTCAAAGTAATCGCGACCTAATTTACCCCACGACGATAATAACGGATTACCAATAAAGTAGTATTCTTCATCTGGATTGGTTTGTTTTTTTTGTTGTGCTTCCACCAGCGGCATTTTAGCGTATTTAGCGCTTATTTTAGCTGCTGTTTTTTCATCTATAATATCGCCCCAGTAATGCTCACTCGGGTTAAAAAAGAATAATATAACCTCGGTTTTTTTACTCAGCGCTTCAAATACGTCTAGCTGGGAGCTGGCAATCGCCGATATACCAAATAAGCTAATGCGTTGTGGCAGTAAGCTATTATCCATAGTCTCAAGCGCTGCAAGTAACTGCCCTTGCATATTAGCGCGATGAAATTGACTTTGCCCAAGGTCTTGGCTTAATTTTACAATGCGTCGCCATAAGTCAGGTTGCCATGGTGCAATGGCTACATCTACATCATCAAGCTCATCTTTGCCGCTATCCCATGTGGCTATCCAGTGCGGTCGGTACATTAAATATTGGTCGTACACATCGGCTATTTTTTCGCATAGCGCAAAGGTTTTTTGCCCGTCAATATCGCCCTCTAAATAGGTTTTTAGCGGCAAATACAATGGCTCATCAATACAGTTTGGTAAAATTGCAAATAGTTTCCAAGCAAGGTTGGGCTTGTTAAATGCCGACTCTTTAGGGACATTTGGCAGTAATTGCTGATACAACTGCCAAATAAAGCTCGATGGCAGCGGAAAATCCACCTGCGCTGCGACCCCTAAGTTTTCGCTCAAACCTATTTTTAACCACTGCGACATACCCGGCGATTGCACTAGCACTACTTCTTTGTCGAACGGGCTTTGCAATGGGTTTACTTTTAACAGCTGGTGGAACTGCGCTTGCAGGGCTTCCATGCGGTTTGATTGAATAATATTTAGCATATAACACTGACCTTGCTTGAGATAAAACCAGTGTAAGATATTTTCAATATTAGGGGTAGCGCAAACAGGTAATTGGTATTAATAAATCAGAGAGTTAGCAAGTAATTTAAACGCACAGCATCTATTTTATATACTGTGCGTAGTAGTGAGTTTATTTATAAGGGCTAATACTTGATAAACTAAAGTCACTTTGCATTATTACTTCGCCATCAATGCCTTTTAATTTAAGTGAAATAGCGGGATCTGTTTGTTGCCAGTCTACGCTTAAATCACCATAATTTACGTTATGAGTAAAGTCCCCTACTCGGTGTTTGTTAGGGCTGACGTCTTTCCACTTTTCAGTTAAGCCAGAGCTAGTCATCTCAATTAATGGGTAATCAAGGTTTTGCTGATACTTTGATATTTCGCCCCAGTGTGTGTCACCACTTATAATCACTACCCCATTTACCTTGTGCTTTTTAATCAATGCAAATAAACGGTTTCTATCTTCAGGAAAGTTTGCCCATGACTCCCAACCTGTAAAATCGGGTAAAAGCTGTAAGCTTGAGGCAATCAATTTTATTGCAGCGGGCTTTTTAAGCTCTTGTTCAAGCCATTGCCACTGGGCTTCACCTATCATTGATGCGCCCTTCACTTCACTGGGACTATACGGACCTTGGTTATTAAACTTACGCTTAGTGTAATACTCAAGCTCACCTACATGGTTGAGCGCATCACGGTTCCAACGTAAATCAGGCATTATTACTTGTATGGTTTGCTCATTTTCCCCATACATGTACGAGGTATAAATTCCATCAGGGCGAGTGCGACGCGCTGAGTTTGCAGGTTCATCCCAAAAATTAAGCATAATTTGGCGTGATTGCTCTTTATGCGGATACTCTTTACCTGCATCGTTTTGACCAAAATCGTGGTCATCCCACATAGCAATAATAGGCGTTTGCGCTTTTAACGTTTTAAAACCAGGCTTTGCCCCTAAACGTTGATACTTATTGGCAAGTACATCCATATCGTTGGTATCGCCGTAAATATTGTCACCCAGAAATATAAACAAATCCCCTTGCTCTTTATTAATTGCATTAAATATGGGAATGTTTTTATCTTGATGCCCACACGAACCAAACAGGATTTTAGATGGCGCGGCAGTAACATTCGCGCTAATAACCAAACTCAACGCCAAGGCTGATAGGGTCAATGGTTTAAATAGGTTCTTCATTTTAAAATCTCGCTAATAGCAGGTGCCATATTTGAATTTATTTCATTTGGGTTCTGCCCAAGAGCCTTTAAAACGGTCGCTGCTATTTGCGCTTGTTTAAGCTCATTTTTAGTTTTAATTAAGCCACTGCCTTTTATTGCAGGACCAATGGCAGCAAGCCAAATATGTTCAGAGCCAATAATTCCTTCTGGGTAGGTATTTTCACCTAACTTTAGCTCAGCAAGTGCACGTTTAGAGCTGTGATGTTGCCAATCGTTGGCATTATTGCCACGCCCGTGATCAGTGGTAATAATTAGTGTGGTGTTATTTTTATAACCCACTGTAGTTTGAATGGTTGCCCATAAGTCTTTTATAAACGCGTCACTTTGCCTTGCCGATTTAAGGTATTGGTCGTAATGACCATCATGCGCAAAGTCATCGGTTTCGCCTAAACTTATCACTAACAACTTAGGCTTTTTAGCCAACATATACGCTTTAGCAAAGCGATATGTAAAACTGTCTAGTCGTACGTTATACCAAGGGCTGGGGATTTCATTTTGTAGTGCATTTAACAATGGCGCATCAGTGAATAAATTCTCTTCAATTGACATAAAACCTGCATTTACATACACGTTACTGCGCTTAGTATTTACAATGTATGGAAATACATCCCAACTGCCAAATAAGGCTGTGCTACCTTTAAACTCAGGTAACTTATCTAAACGCTCTAAAATAGTTTTATTTGGGTTGAGCACTTTGTTGTTACTATTTATATTTTCGTCTACTTCACCGGTGAGTATTTCGTTATAACCAGGATATGAAAAATACCACGGGTTACTTACCGACATAGTAGAGCCGTTAGCTCTATCGCCAATTATAATCCCTTTTTTAGCCACTACTTGAGTTAAAAAAGGCATTAATAATTGCTGGCGCTCATTCGCTGTTTTTGCCCAAAATTGAGTCTTTAATTGCTCAGGCTTTTTAACAAAGTCAGTGTTATTAATTAAGCTATTATCAGCCCCATTAAATACTTCTTGCCAGCGTACTCCATCAAGCGTTATCAGCACTACATTTTGCGCCGCATTAACCGCATTGCTTAATAATACAGTTAAGCTAAATACCACTACTTTTATTACTGAGTTCATAATATGTGTGTACCTTTTAAAAAAAGCCCATCAGTGATGGACTTTAAAATATTTACTATTTAACCTGAACTCTGGTTAAGAGTTTACTAACATAATTGAATAATAAGTTGCGTACTTTGAGTATTAAAAAGTAGCACTTAAAGTCACTGCCGCTGTACGCGGAGCACCTATAAAGTAAGTGGTACCATTGCCTGTACCGCCAGCTAGATAGCTTTTATCTGTCACGTTATAAACTACAAATGCAATATCTAGTGCTTTAAATGGGCCTGCATTTACTTCTGCTGAGTAACCTGCATTTAAATCCAGCACAGTGTAGCCGTCAACCTCACCACGTTCGCCGGTGTATTTAGCCGACAACCCAAAACGAAAATCCCCACTGTAGTAGTCTGTCGATAGCACGAATAAGTCATCGACTGAGTCAATTACTTTGTCACCTGCTTCAAAGCCTGGCGCGTCGCCCTTGTACTCTGAGTCGTTATTTGTATACGAGCTATATATATTCCACTCTGAATTAAGCATATAACTTGCAGAAAGCTCTAAACCTTTAGACTCAATACCACCTACATTTAAGTAAGAGCCATTAGTGCCTATTGTGTAATCAATACCGCCTGTATCGCTACCAGGTGCAATAAAGGTAATACGGTTATCAAACTCTATTGAATACGCTGTTGCTGTTAGTTTTAACGCATTATTTTGATAGCGCACACCAAGGTCAATATTCTCAGCGGTTTCAGGCTCGATGGCTGATAAATCCGAGCTATCACGTTCTAGTACACCGTCTTTAATAGCCGCAAAATTTTCGCTGTAACTGGTAAATAACTCTGTAGAGTCATTTAACTGATACAAAATACCGCCACTGAACAGTATGTCTGAATCACTATTTATTTTTGCTGTGGTTGCATTTTGATAATGATCATACTTTTCAATATCAACAAGGTACTTTTTAACACCTAAGTTAAGTGTAAAATCACCAAGCGCCATTGAATCTTGCGCATACCATTTTAGAGTGTCAGTTTCAAAAGTGTTTTTGTATTGTGTCCAGTATGGAGTGCTATCAAAGTGATGATAAATACGCGCATCAATTACCTTGTGCCAATCACGAGATTCTTCACGGTCACTTTGTTCATACCATAAACCTGCTTCTATATCATGCATACCAAAAGTGGCTTGGTAGTTTGCCGTTAAACCAAGGCGGTCTTTTTTGTAATGCGTATGGCGATACGACATAACAGGTGTTGCTGTATCGTCGTAACACGCAGGGTTTAAACCAGGACCCGATTCCCATGGCCAGCTTAAACTTGCCGTACATTCTTCGTTTGGTGCAAGCGGATTCCCTTCACTATCAGCAAATCCGTAAGAGCCAGCATTTGTTCCGCCCTCAGTTGTTGGATTACCATTTTCATCAACAGGGGTTGTTAAATACGGTGGGATCCAATCCCCACGCCCTGAATTTTTATGATAATACGGGCTAACGGTAATAAGTGATGTTGGAGAAAGTGCATATTCCAATTTTAAATACGCTAGAGTGTTTTCGCGAAGCGTACCCCAGCCTTCTGCGAACATTTGGTCAAAATGTGGGACCCCAGTCCAATTCCAAGTCAGCTGATCCCAATCTGGTGTTTGCTCAAACTGCTCAATACTTACACTATTGTAGTTTGTCTCGCTTACATCATCATAAGATAAACGACCAGTAATGGTTAAATCCGTAAGCGTAGTTACAAATTTAAGCTCAGCGTGTTGGTTATCTTTCCCGCCATTACTACCTGAGCCAATCCAACGGCTTGTATCGGTTTGCGAGTAACTTACATACGCTTGTGTATTATCAAAAATCGTACCTGTTTCGTGCTTAACGTAATAGCGTGTGGCATCGTGACTGCCTGAGGTATAAGCAAAAGTGGTGCTTTTATCTAAACTTGGTGCTTTACTTACAAAATTAAATGTACCGCCAAGCGCTTCAAGTGAAGCCGATTTAATGTCAGACGTCCCTTGACCAACCTCTACCGTTGCTAAATTTTCGCTCTCCAAGTAACGATTAGCTTTAGCACCGCCACCATAATTAGAACCACCATTGGGAATACCATCAACAGTCATACCTAATTGTTGTTGGTTTGAGTCAATACTAAAACCACGCATTGTAATAGTCGTTGACCAATCATCGCCACCAAATGCATCACCTTCGTTAATACTAATACCCGGTAAGTTATCAATAACCGATAATATGCTCGATACCGAACTTTGTTGCTCAAGCATTGCAGGCTCAATAACATTGTTTGCGTAACTTGTTGGTTTTGCCGTTACTGTAATTTCTTCAATTTCGTTATCGTTTGCGTAAGCGGATGTTGATACAGCCATGGCAATAGCAATGCTCAAAAGTGATTTGTTTTTTAAAGCGTACATTGTTGTCCCGTTTGATTTTAATTATGAAATATGAAAACGGACACAGTATGAATTTTAAATATGACAACGAGGATGAACTTTATTTACATAAAGGTTAAACAAATATGGGAGATTTATGGCGGGGATATGTACAAAAAAAGACACTCAAAGGTTTTATCTTGAGTGTCTTAGTTATTTTCTAAACTTTTTACAAATAGTACTTTATTTTAGTTCGGCAAGCATTTCATCGCTGTACGGCACTAGCTCTTCACCGTTTGCAATTTTGTTAACGTAATCAGGATTCGCAATAAGTGGACGACCAATCGCGATTAAATCAAACTTAGCGTCGTTAATGGCCTCTTTTGCTGTCTCAAAACTATAACTGCCTACACCTACTAATGTACCTTTGTAGCCTGCACGTAAAAATTCAGATGTAGTTTTACCCTCAAGTGACTCAAACGCTGTACTGTCGTCAAAAATACCGCCGTGTAAGTACGCTAAATCTCTTTTTTCTAGTTCTGGTAGTAAGTAATCAAATACCGCTTTATCACGGTTATCTTCACTCATATTAAAGTAAGCACCTGGTGTTAATCTAAGTGCAGTACGCTCGTTGCCAACAGCTGCAATAACCGCATCTGTTACTTCTAATGCAAAGCGCGACATATTTTCAGGCGTTTGACCGTATTCGTCGCTGCGTGTATTTGCCGCATAATGTAAAAATTGGTCAATTAAATAACCGTTAGCACCATGAATTTCTACACCATCAAAACCTGCTTCAATTGCGTTTTCTGCCGCTTTTGCGTAATCGGCTACTAGAGATTTAATGTCATCCGTAGTAGCTGCTTTAGGTGTGATGTAGGTAAGCTCACGCATGCGTGGTACAGAACCTTCAACACCAATTGCAGATGGTGCCAGTACATCGCCATCAAAAAAGTGAGGATGTGCAACACGACCAACATGCCAAAGCTGTGCAAACATTTTACCGCCGTTAGCGTGTACTGCATCTGTTACTTTTTTCCAACCTTGAATTTGCTCACTGGTAAATAAACCCGGAGTATTTGGGTAACCTTGCGCGTCTGGGCGAATAATAGTTGCTTCACTAATAATTAAACCGGTTTCGGCACGGCGAGCATAATATTCAACCATATCTTGTGTTGGCACTAAGTTATCGTCAGCCATGCAACGAGTTAGTGGCGCCATAAGTACACGGTTTTTAAGCTCAATTGTGTTATTTAGTTTAAACGGAGCAAGTAAATCAGTAGTCATTTTTCAATCCTTCATTAAGTATATGCTTACTACAATGTGGCCTTTTTACAAACATTCAAGCTTATTTTGAATGATCGCTCAAATTAGTGAGGAATTATACTGCTCAATATGTAAATTAGATCTGCATTAATGAAATTAAATAATAACTTTTCAACACTCTGTCATATAACTCGATATACTTGTACGCTATATATTAAATATCGACAGCAACGAGAGTGAGCCAATCATGACGAGCGAAAATGCAACCGAACAACAAGCAGTAATTTTAGGCCTTGGAGCAAAAAAACGCTTAGCTTACATGTTCGAAACCGTGCAAGAATTTAAGCAAGTATGGATTTTAAACGACGATGATGGCTGCGTTATGCTTGCCAATGAAGACGACGATTGCGTGCCTGTTTGGCCAACTCGTGAATTTGCAGAAGCGTGGGCTACTGGCGAATGGGCTGGCTGTAGCGCTAAAGCAATACCACTTGCAGATTGGTTTAGTCGCTGGACGCCAGGTCTTGAAGAAGATGATTTACTTATTGCCGCATTTCCTACTGAGGAAGACGACGGTACAATATTGTTTTCAGATGAATTTGAAAAACAGTTAAAAGCGCCAAAGAAAAAGTACTAAGGTGTAAAGCCTAAATACTCAGAGTTCTTTAATTTATAAGCGCGGCACTTAATTTAGTAGCCGCGTTTTTATTACCCGTTTCTAAAACTCAAATACGCCTGCGTTATAGCATTTGCATCTTCTACTTGTGGATAATGGCCAAGCTCTGAGAACTCTTTAACACTCGCGTTTGGTATCAACTTTTTGTAATGCTCAATCATGTGCTTACCAGAAATCGGATCTACTGCGCCTGCTATAAACGTAAGTGGTATATGGCTATTTACAATAGCACCAACCCAGCGTTCTCGGTTTTGCTGCCTCTGCATTATATAACTAATGAGTTTAGACATAACGGCTAAGCCATCTTTGTAAATCAGCAGTTCCCAAAGTGTGTCTATTACCTGTGTTGTAGGCGGTGTATTTTTACCAAAAATAGTCACTAGATTATTGGCAAATTTTTGTTTATTCATTAATTTTGGCACTAGCCAACCAAACTTAGATAATAATAATTTTTGTATAAATAAGGGTTTATGCACCTCAGGAAATAACCCACCGTTTAAAAAGCACACGCTGTTAATTTGTATTTCACTTTGCGAAGCTACTTGCCTTGCTAATAACTCTTGAGCGACTGTATCGCCATAATCATGGGCTAGTATATGCACATCATTAATATTTAAACGCTTTAAAAATTGTGTGTATAAATCAGCTTGTTCTGTAATTTTATAGTCTGCATTTTTTGGTTTATCTGATAAACCAAAACCTAGCATATCGAGTGTGATCACAAAATAATGATCGCTAAGCGTTTGCCACATACCTTCCCAGTCCCAACTGGCGCTAGGAAAGCCATGTATTAAAAGCAGCACGGGGTTTGTTACATCCCCGGCTGTTTTAGTAAAAATTTGATGGCCATTAATTTTGGTAAATGAACCCTGAGAACGCCACTGCTGTAGAGAAAACATGTATTAACTTAATTTTTATTATTTATTTGTCAGTTTTATCATAGTAATCAGAAAAAAAACCAGTGTATAAAAATAGCATTGGTTTTTAAAAGTCATTTAAAATTTAATAGTGTAATCCATATATACTCGATGGTCTGCTCTGTCACCTTTAACACCGTCAACACTGCCTGTTTTATCGGTTATATAATCTAAAAACAACCAGCGTAAGCTTAAACCTTTTATTGCCTCAACTTTATAACGTGTATCTAAAGCCCAGTACTTTTCTTCGGCTTCACCGCCTATTTGACCTAAAGCTGAATTTTCGGCGCCCGTACCGCTAGTGTAATAAAACTTAGTACTGAGCCCTGGCGATACAGCTTTTAAGTTAATACCCAAGCGTGCCTGCCATGATGTTTCATTTTGGTTTGTTAAATCGGCACCAATCAGGGAGCGCGTCGGGAATGGATTTGTTCCATGATCGCCACTAAAGTTATCTTCAATCCAAGCATCACTTACTTTCGTAAATGCAGCACCTGCGCTCCAAATATCTTTTTTCCAATCAGCATCTAAGTAATAAGCAAATCCATCGTTTTCACTTTTAGTTAAGCCTGTTAATGCTCCTGGTGTATCTTCATCATCTAAATCGCCGCCCTCTGCGCCTGTTACAAATAAATCACCATCATCTTGTGAGGTAAATATACCACTTGAAAGTGTTAACTTACTTTGTTTAAGTTTAATATCATAACTGATTTTTAATCCCATTTTACTTAGATAATTCTGGGACTTTAAATATTCAGCCTCTAATGTTAGATCGTCTTTTTTGTGCGTAGCACCTACGCCCCAAATTACACTAATAGCGCCAGTTGCCGATTGGTCGGTAGAAAAGTCTTCCCATCTATCATCGTGTCGTCGGCTCCATTTATCATATACATAACCATATACCTTAGTGTTGCCAATTTTATAGTCGCCAAAAACACCTCTAAAGGTATTGGGAATAGCCCGACTCCCAGAGCTTTTAAGCAACATACTTTTAGTTTTTTGCCCGCCCACTTTAACGTGACCGTTGTTACCCAATTTAAAATCTAAAAAATATTGACCAAATTTAGAAAAGCTATCGTCAACTCCACCGCTCTCATTACCTGCTGGTAAAATATTACCTGCGGCTGAACCTGTAGAATTAATATTTATCACGGTGTAGGTCGATACACCCACAGTAACTAAGTCGTTTATATAACCAGAGGTGTAATTGAGTTCTATACCTTGAGCGAAGGTTGAATCGTCGCTTGCATCGTTATCGTAGTCACGATCAAAATAAATTGACCTGAGTTTTATATTAAACACATCTTGTTCTGTCAGTCCATTAACAGCGGCATACGAAGGAATAGAAAAACATATTAATACTGCGCTTGTTGCCACAAGTGATTTAGAGAACCGTTGAGCCATAGTTGTCTCCGTTACCTTGTTTTGTTTAAATTTTGACTGTGTAGTGCTTAACAGCGTGTATATTTTGCGACCTACACGGCAAACATGTAATAAGGTAATTAAATTTCACGCAATGACTTTTCTTTCATGCCACTAAATATAGAACAATATGAGTTTTTAATGATTTAATTTTCATATTATAAAATATTAAATATTTTTTTGTGTCGGATGAATACAAAAATGACAGAGAAATTGGTTATACAACTCCTACTAGTTGTATAACCAATTTACTTTCAGAATATCATGACTACGATTTCATCTGACTCAGCTTACACTTACCAAATTTATATTATAAAGAACTGCTTAAGCTATTAGGTTGAAGCGTGCATACAGAAATATATGGTTTATGGTTTTATTATGGCCCTGAAGAAAGCTATATTTATTAGATACATACTTAAGTCATTTAAATATCGTAATATATCGGCAGTGTAATCTTCAAATATTATTGCACTGTAATAAAAAGCTAACCGACATTGTTATGTGGAGCGCAATTATCAGTAAAAGCTCAAAAGGTATGGAAGGTTTAACACCTTAAACCAATACTTTTTTCGGTAGTTCTAAAATAATAGAGTGTATATAAATCATTAGCTTTATATACACTCTCTATTTACTCCTAAAACTCAGAATTAAATTTCCTTTTACTCTCGAGCTCTAAACCTCTATAAAATATATATATTCTAATTATGAACAAAGTTGTATCCTGAATAATAAGTGCTATATTTATTTTGATGATAGAGGTAGATACGCACTCAGCATATTAATAATAAAGGATGAGTTAATGTTCTCAGGACGACTGGTTAGGAAAGGGCTTTTAGTCTCTATACTTGCTCATGCCATTTTTCTTATCAGCGGTATTGTCTTAACTTTCTTCGCTCACATTAAACACCAAAATGCACTTAACTATAAAATAAACGAAGCACTTAACAACCGTCTCTCTACGCTCTCAACAGGCGTAACGAATAGAATCGACTTATATAAATATGGGCTCTTCGGTTTAAAAGGGTTTATACACGGTATAGGCGTTAATAATTTAAACTACCAAACATTTTCTAATTACTCTAATAGTCGTAACTATGGCCAAGAATTCCCCGGTGCAAACGGGATTGGTTTCATTCGAAAGGTAACATCTAAGAATCTAACCCAGTTTTTACATACTGCAAAATATGATAGACCCACTCAAACATTTAACTTTAATCAGCTTAATAATGATAATAATGAACATTTTATTATTCAGTATATTTTTCCTGAACATAAAAATTTACAAGCAATAGGTTTAGATATTGGCTCAGAGAGCATGCGTAAAAAAGCAGCATTAAATGCAGCTTCTCACAATAAGGCTCAACTCACGGGCCCTATAACTTTAGTACAGGCTAATGAGCAATCATTGCAAGGGTTTTTAATTTTACTGCCAATTTATAAAAGCATTACGATTGCGGATAATAAAGAGCAACGCATTAATGAGATCTTAGGCTGGGCATACGCTCCATTATTAATAAATAAAATTTTAGACTCTCTCTCGCTAGTTGATGAGAATAAGCTAGTCATTAGCGATATAGCTAACAACGCTAAAACTGACTTTTTTAGCTACGGTATTCAAAGCAATTCAGCTAATTACCAGTTAACTAAAATAATTAAAGTGATGGGAAGAACATGGGAACTCACGCTTAGTGCTTCAGACGCATTTATTGAAACATTGCATTTGCCGGGTAAATATCAAGCTATTGTCAATGGTATTTTTTATACTCTTATTTGCATGTTTATAATTTTATTACTACAGCTATTTTTTTACCGTAGGGCACAACGAACGCAGCGAAGAATTGTCAAAGCTAAACAAAATAAGCATATGCTTCAGCAAACAAATTTAAAATTAGAAAAAGAAGTAAAACTACGCACTAAGGAAATTGCCGATATTAGTATGCTTCAACGAAGTATTTTAAATAGTGCCAGTTATTCAATTATCGCAACCGACATAAACGGCTTAATTACTTTATTTAACCCCGCCTCTGAAAAGTTATTAGGTTATAAAGCGCAAGATGTTATTGGAATTGAAAACCCAGCAATTTTTCATTTAAAAGAAGAAATAATAAAAAAAGCGAACCAGCTTAGTACTGAATTAAATAAAGCTGTACCGCCTAGTTTTGAAGTTTTGATTTTAAAAGCAACGGCTACAGAGCCTGATATCAATCAGTGGACATACATTTCTTCTACAGGCGAGCACATACAAGTTAATATAAGTGTCACCTCTTTATTAAATAATGAAAATGAAATCGTTGGCTATTTAGGTATTGCTTATGATTTAACAGAGCAAATTAATCACGAACAAGCTCTAGGACACGCTAAAGAACTAGCTGAACAAGCATCTCAGGCTAAATCTGAGTTTTTAGCAAATATGAGCCACGAAATACGAACCCCAATGAATGGCATACTTGGCACATTACAGTTATTGCAAGAGCAGCCCCTCAATGAAAAGTCAAAAGAGTATTTAAAAAAATCACTTTATTCGACCCGCTCACTCACCACTATTATTAATGATATTCTAGATTTTTCTAAAATTGAGGCCGGCAAGCTTTCATTAGAGCATAAACCTTTTGATCTTTTTGAACTTATTCATCACCTAGAATCTGATCTTGGTCTGCAAGCTAGCGATAAAAACATATACCTTAAATTTGTTATTAATATTAAGCATAAGCATTGGGTGGGCGACCCTGTTAGGCTCAGACAGGTGTTTTTAAACTTAATATCTAATGCGATTAAGTTTACATCGAAAGGTGGCGTTACAGTAACGTTTAGACTAACTGATGAAAACAAAATATGTTGCAGTATATCAGACACCGGAATTGGAATTTCTGAGAAGGCAATAGAGCGATTGTTTGAGCGCTTTGAACAAGCTGAGCAATCAACTACGCGTGAATACGGTGGTACAGGGCTAGGCTTACCTATCACTAAATCATTAATAGGCTTAATGAATGGTGAAATAAAAGTAACAAGTCAATTAGGTTCAGGCAGCCAGTTTTATGTTTACTTACCACTAGATCAAGCACAGATTGATGAAAATATATTAACAGCAAAAAATGTTGAGTTTCCTGATTTAACTGGCAAAACCATTTTATTAGCAGAAGACAACAAAATAAATCAACTGGTGGCTTCTGCAATGCTTGAACCAACTAAAGCCACCATTATTATTGCAAATAATGGGTTGGAAGCAGTTTCGTTATATGAGTCACACAAGCCAGACATTATTTTTATGGACATTCAAATGCCAAAAATGGATGGCCTTCAGGCATGTAAACAAATTAAGGCGCTTGATAGCGAGCAAATTATTATCGCGTTAACCGCTAATGTTTTTACGGAACAAAAAGAAATATACAGGCAGTTATTTGATGGTTACGTTTCAAAGCCAATTGAAAAACATGAGCTTATAGGCATGTTATCAACACTCTATTTAGTTAATACCTAATTTAGGCATTAAAAAACCCAGTTACTAATACCTTTCAATATTAGTAACTGGGTTCTAAGAATAATGGTGGAGGGAGAGGGATTCGAACCCTCGTTAGGGATAAACCTAAACACACTTTCCAGGCGTGCGCCTTCAGCCACTCAGCCATCCCTCCACAGTGCTGCTATTATGTAATGCAACAGCGCGCTATAGTATGAAATAGACCCTTAAGGTGCAAGGCATTTTTAAATATGAGCCTTTAAATGCTTACTTATCAAGCAATAGCTTATCTATAGGCACAAAAAAAGGCTAAATCTAAGACTTAACCGTTTTTAATTTATACTTTTAAAATTACTTAGCCATGCTCGCAGTAAATTCAAGCATGCGATTAAGTGACTTAAGTGCGCCTTCGCGTAAATCCATATCAACGAATACTTCTTTACCTTTAGGGCTTATGAGGGCTTCCTCAATCGCTTTTAAGCCATTCATCGCCATCCAAGGGCAATGAGCGCAACTTTTACATGAAGCGCCCTCACCTGCCGTTGGAGCCGCAAAAAACTCTTTATCTGGACATAGTTGCTGCATTTTATAAAAGATGCCGCGATCGGTTGCTACAATAAACTTTTTATTGTCCATTGTTTGCGCAGCTTTAATTAATTGGCTCGTAGATCCAACCGAATCGGCAAGTGCAACAATTTCTGCTGGTGACTCAGGATGAACTAATACGCCTGCATCTGGGTGTAGCGCCTTCATATCTTTTAAGGCTTTAGTTTTAAATTCGTCATGTACGATACATGCACCATTCCACATAAGCATATCAGCACCGGTATTTTTTTGAATATAGCTACCAAGGTGCTTATCTGGGCCCCAAATGATTTTTTCGCCTTGCTCATCAAGGTGCTCTACTATTTCAAGTGCACATGATGAAGTTACAATCCAATCTGCACGCGCCTTAACTGCGGTAGAGGTGTTTGCATACACAACCACTTTACGGTCAGGGTGCTCATCACAAAACGCTGAGAACTCGTCTATCGGACAACCAATATCTAGCGAACACGTCGCTTCAAGTGTTGGCATTACAACCGTTTTATTTGGCGTTAAAATTTTGGCTGTTTCGCCCATAAATTTCACGCCCGCGACGATGATCATATCTGCATCATGACGTGCACCAAAACGCGCCATTTCTAGCGAGTCGGCAACGCAGCCGCCAGTTTCTTCAGCAAGTGCTTGAATTTCAGGATCGGTATAATAATGTGCAACAAGTACTGCATTTTTATCTTTTAGTAATTGTTTTATACGCGCTTTATATTCGCCTTGCTCGTCATTTGTTAACGGTGCTGGCTTAGGGGGGAAAATATAACCTTCAGGCATAATAGTTTGAGCTAGACTCATGTTCTCGACCACTTATCTACAGTGCATTAATTAGGGCGAATTATACGAGAATATAAACACAAATAACAGCAAACTAGTAAAGCTGTTTATAAAAAATAGAATGGGAATTTAAAAAAGAATATAAAGGAAAGTATTAGAGGGTGGTGGGTCATGATGGATTTGAACCATCGACCAATTGATTAAAAGTCAACTGCTCTACCAACTGAGCTAATGACCCGCTCTAATGTAAATCTGCTTTGAAAAAAGCTACGTAAATCCGCCGATTAAAACTTTCATAGAATGGTGGGTTATGATGGATTTGAACCATCGACCAATTGATTAAAAGTCAACTGCTCTACCAACTGAGCTAATAA
>NZ_JBBMQY010000020.1:0-83138 GCF_038900255.1 Pseudoalteromonas sp. AS84
AACAACTCAAACTCAGTCACCACCGAACTTGAGTTGCCTTTCACACTGACAACATCTTCACACACAATATAAAGATTCTTTTAAGCGAGGCTAACTTATGCCTCAAGCTTATGACGAGAGCCTTGCTCTTTGTCTATGGTTAAACTTTAGAGTGTTAGCTCCAATTTGACAAACGAGAAAAATAAACCTAATAGGTGAAAAAAACTAAACTATATACTTTCGTCTAATACATTAAGATTGGATTGCTTTGGAAGCCAAGGAGTTGATGAGTTTTACAGGCACAAAAAAAGCGCTATAAAGCGCTTTTTAATATTTAAGACGGGCTTAAATAATTTGATTTTCTTTCCAAGCTTGCTCTTTTGCTAAACGGTTTTTGCGTTTATCACATGGATCATCGCAATCACAGGCTTTATCAATACCGACCGAGCCTAAACCACCACAGCTACTCGCCATAGATTTTTTTTGCACGATCATACCAACGGCCATAGCCGAAACTATCAAAATTAGTAAGCCAAAAGTAAGAAGAAAAAGTGACATTGCTTAGCCCCTATTGATCAGCAATTAATTAAACTCAAACATTTTTGAGCAACTGCTATTATATACCCAAATAACGTGAAAATAAACAAGCCAGCGCCATACTACAAATAAGGTTTGAATGCAGGGCTTGAGTAAGTAACTAAACCATCTTTTGATTTACCTATTAAGTACACTGGTAAATCGTGCTGCTGAGCATAGGCTTGCGCTTTCTCCATACCCATCACAGTAAGTGCAGTTGCTAAGCCATCTGCTGTCATAGCGCTTGGATGAAGCACTGTTACTGACACTAAGTCGTGCTTAATAGGCATGCCGGTTACGGGATCAATTAAATGAGTATAGATCTCGCCATCCATTTTATAAAAAATACGGTAATCACCCGACGTAGCAATACCATTTGTACCTGGCGATAAAACACGATGTACTTTACGCTCACCTGGCGCTGCATCTGGTTGCTCTATCGCAATTTTCCAATCCTGATTATTTGGCTTTTCACCTGCTATACGCAGCTCTCCACCAATCTCAACCATGTAATTGGTAATACTGTGGCTTTCTAATAACTGCGCTACTTTATCAATACCATAGCCTTTAGCCGTTGCCGAAAAAGAAAGCTCTAGTCCATTAACTGTTTTAGCCAAGCCTTGCTTATTTAAAATAAGTTTATCAATACCTATTTTTCCGACCATACTCGCAAGCTCTTCATCACTAGGGCGATTTGTTGGTTTTTTATCAGGACCAAAGCCCCATAAATCAATTAAAGGCCCCATAGTGACATCGAGTGTTTTAGTTGACTCACCTAAGCGGATGGACTCACTGATAACGGCCCTAAAATCTTCGCTAATTGGCATAACTTGATTTGCTGGTAATCTGTTAAATGTATTTATTTCAGAGTCTTCTATATAAGTAGACATAGACTGATTCACATCTTTTAAAACAGCATCTATTTGCAGCTGTAACTGTGAGGCAGATAGCTGGCCCTGCTCATCGTAATATTTAATATGATAAGTGGTGCCCATAGTCTTACCTTCTAAAAAGGTTTCTTTCGACTCTGGTTTTTCACCACACCCAGACAGTAATAAGGTCAGTGTGATTAGTAAAAAGGCCATTATGCCTTGTGAAGTACTTACTCGATTCATAACAGCTCTACTTAATAGATTGATAAAATTAAAGAATAAAAAAAGCCTCGTAACACAAGTGCTACGAGGCTGGTATTTTAACCAAAACTAAACTGTTTTGGTATTAGTGTTAGCCACCGAAGTCATCTAGTAAGATATTTTCGTCTTCAACACCTAAATCTTTAAGCATAGTAATAACTGCCGCGTTCATCATTGGAGGACCACACATGTAGTACTCACAATCTTCCGGCGCTTCGTGATCTTTAAGATAGTTCTCAAATAACACGTTATGGATAAAGCCAGTATAGCCTTCCCAGTTATCTTCAGGTTGTGGATCTGAAAGTGCTGTATGCCATACGAAATTAGGATTTTCAGCGGCTAGGCCGTCAAAATCTTCTACGTAGAACATTTCACGTTCAGAACGTGCACCATACCAAAAGCTCATCTTACGTTTAGAGTTCAAACGTTTAAGTTGGTCAAAGATATGTGAACGCATTGGCGCCATACCAGCACCACCGCCAACAAAGATCATTTCAGCATCTGTGTCTTTAGCAAAGAACTCACCAAATGGACCTGAAATAGTTACCTTGTCGCCTTTTGTAAGTGACCAAATGTACGAAGACATTTTACCACATGGCAAGCTTAGGTTTCTTGGAGGCGGAGCAGCAATACGCACGTTAAGCATAATGATGCCTTCTTCTTCTGGGTAGTTAGCCATTGAGTATGCACGAATTGTTTCTTCGTCTACTTTTGACTCCAGATCGAAGAAACCAAAATGGTTCCAATCGCCACGATATTCTTCAGGAACATCAAAATCTGCATATTTAACATGATGAGGTGGCGCTTCAATTTGGATGTAACCACCCGCACGGAAAGGCACTGACTCATCACCAGGGATTTGCAGTTTAAGTTCTTTAATGAACGTTGCTTTGTTATCGTTAGAGATAACTTCACAATCCCATTTTTTAACACCGAAAATTGACTCTTCAAGTTCAATTTCCATGTCGTTTTTAACATTTACCTGACACGCTAAACGACAGCCTTCACGGGCTTCACCTTTAGAAATGTGATCAAGTTCAGTTGGCAGGATATCGCCGCCACCTTCTTTAATGTGAACACGACACTGACCACAAGAGCCACCGCCACCACATGCAGATGATACGAAAATACCTGACTCAGATAATGCACTTAAAAGCTTATTACCTGCTGATGTAGTAATGGCTTTATCTTTGTCGCCATTAATACCGATGATGATGTCGCCGCTTGCAACTAACTGAGATTTAGCACCAATGATCACTAAAACTAGTAGTACAACGATAGCGATGAAAACACCAACGCCTAAGAAAATCTGATAATCCATGATTTATCCTCGCTACCTTTACAGTGAAATACCAGAGAATGACATAAAGCCAAGTCCCATTAAACCAACAGTGATGAAGGTAATACCTAAACCACGTAAGCCGTCTGGCACGTCTGAATACTTCAGTTTCTCACGGATACCTGCAAGTAATGTAATTGCAAGCGCCCAACCAACACCAGCGCCAATACCATAAACTACAGACTCGCCGAAGTTATAGTTACGCTCAACCATGAATGATACCGCACCAAATATTGCACAGTTAACTGTGATAAGTGGTAAGAAGATACCTAACGCGTTGTATAGTGCAGGGAAAAACTTATCTAATGCCATTTCAAGAATTTGCACAAGTGCTGCAATAACACCAATGAAAGTTAAGAAACGTAAAAAGCTAAGATCCGCATCTGGGTAACCTAACCAAGTAAGTGAACCTGGTGCAAGTACCGCATGATAAACCAAGTTGTTAACAGGTACCGAAATACCCAATACAACTATAACCGCTATACCTAGGCCAATTGATGTAGTTACTTTTTTAGATACTGCTAAAAAAGTACACATGCCTAAGAAGAATGACAACGCTAAGTTCTCAATAAAAACGGCTTTTACAAATAAACTAATATAATGTTCCACTATTTGCCCCTTACGCTTTAGCTTCTACTTGGTCTTTCTTATAAGTACGAAGTACCCATATGAATAAACCAATGATGAAGAATGCACTCGGTGGTAAGATCAATAGACCCATTGGCTGATACCAACCGCCATCTTGTACTAATGGGATAATATCAACACCGAATAGTGAACCCTTACCGAATAGCTCACGAATGAAACCAACAGTAAGCAGTACTACAGAGTAACCTAAGCCATTACCAATACCGTCAAGGAAAGACATAATTGGTGGCGACTTCATCGCGTATGCTTCAGCACGACCCATTACAATACAGTTAGTAATGATTAGACCAACGAATACAGAAAGCTCTTTTGCCGTAGCGTAAGAGAAAGCCTGTAATACTTGGTCAACAACGATTACCAATGATGCAATAATTGTCATTTGTACGATGATACGTACAGATGATGGGATCTGGTTACGAATAAGCGAGATAAAGAAGCTCGAAAATGCTGTTACTAGTGTCAATGCGATTGACATGATTAATGCATTTTTTAAGCTAGACGTTACCGCTAGCGCCGAACAAATACCAAGTACTTGTAGTGCGATTGGGTTGTTAGCTAAAACCGGACCAAATAGGACCGCCTTCATTTCTTTAGTATCAGCCATTATTTCAATGCTCCTTTACGTACTTTCGCAAGGAAAGGGCCAAAGCCATTTTCGCCAGTCCAAAAATCAACTGCATGATCAACACCGTTAGACGTTAATGTAGCACCTGAAAGACCATCGATCTTATGCTCATCATTGCCCGCAGTACCTTTAACAATTTGAATTGGAAGCTCTTTACCTTCCCATGTAGCAGTCCATTGTGGATTTTGGATTTCGCCACCTAAGCCAGGGGTTTCATTATGCTTGTAAAAGATAATGCCCTTAACTGTTTCACCATCGCTTTCAAGCGAGATAAAACCGTACATTAAGCCCCATAATCCGTAGCCTTGGATAGGAAGAATGATTGCATCAACTGAGCCATCTTCTTTCTTAGAGATATACACCGGCGACTCTTTAGTCACACGTTGAATACCAGCAATATCCTTAACGCCTTTCTCTTTAAGAGAAACACTTAGCGCTGCATCATATTTGCTTTTTTCAAAGTCGAAAATTGTTGGGTCTGTATCTACAAACTCACCTGTAGTCATATTTACAACGCGCGCTTCGATTTTTGCATCAAATGTTTCTAAAACATTTTCAACTTTATCGATACCCGCAGCAGCCAAGATATTGCTTTGAATATCTTTTTCTTTATTAGCTTGCTGTAAAGGACGAAGCTGTACAGAAGCAAACGATACAATGATTGCGCACACTAAACATAGTGCGACAACAACTGTTAACGTTTTGCCGATTGATTCGTTATTACTAGACATTACGTGCCAACCTCCGCTTAATATTAGCCTGCACTACAAAGTGATCGAACAGTGGAGCGAATAAGTTAGCAAATAAGATTGCTAGCATCATACCTTCTGGGAAAGCAGGATTCACAACACGTATCATAACCACCATAAAGCCAATTAATAGACCATATGCTAATTTACCTTTGTCAGTAAATGCAGCTGATACAGGGTCAGTAGCCATAAAGAACATACCAAACGCAAAGCCACCAAGTACTAAATGCCAATACCAAGGCATTGCAAATACAGGGTTAGTTTCTGAGCCTACAGCATTTAACAAAAATGCAGTCGCTACCATACCTAGGAATACACCTAGTACAATGCGCCAAGAAGCGATGCGAACATAAATTAAGAATAAACCACCTACTAACAATGCAAGTGTAGATGTTTCACCTACAGAACCTTGAATGAAACCGTAAAACGCATTCCACCATAATTCCATGTTTGCAAAATCAAGTGTGCCAGCAAATGCTTGGCCTAGCATAGTTGCACCAGAGAAAGAATCTACTGCTGTCCATACTGTGTCACCTGAGATTTGAGCTGGGTATGCGAAGAATAAAAACGCACGGCCGGCTAAAGCAGGGTTTAAGAAGTTACGGCCAGTACCACCAAAGATTTCTTTAGCGATTACTACACCAAACGTAATACCTAACGCAACTTGCCATAAAGGAATTGTTGCAGGCAGAATAAGTGCAAATAAAACTGAAGTAACGAAGAAACCTTCGTTAATTTCATGCTTACGCACAGAAGCAAATATTACTTCCCAAAAGCCACCCACTGCAAACGTTACCGCGTAGATAGGTAGGAAGAAACATGCTCCATAGAACATTTTAGCGCCCCAGCCTGCATCAGCGGTTAATTCACCACCGAATAACTGGAACAAACCAACTTGCCATGTGTTTGCTAGCTCAAAGCCTTGTGCTAAAGCACCTGCGGCCTGATGACCGATATTGAACATACCAAAAAACATAGCTGGGAACGTCGCCATCCACACTAAAATCATCATACGTTTTAGGTCGATGTTATCGCGTACGTGTGTCGCGCCTTTATTTACGTAGCCTGGTGTATAAAAAATAGTTGCAGCTGCTTCATACAGTGCATAAAACTTTTCATATTTACCACCGGCTTCAAAATTCGGCTCGATATCTTCTAGATATTTTTTTAAACCCATCTCTCTAGCCTTCCTTCTCGATCGTAGTTAAGCAATCGCGTAGGATAGAACCATACTCGTATTTGCCAGGACAAACGAAGGTACATAACGCTAAATCTTCTTCATCAAGTTCAAGCGCGCCTAATGAAATTGCACTGTCTAAATCGCGTGCAATTAAGTCACGTAACAATAGAGTAGGCAAAATATCTAACGGCATTACGCGCTCGTAGCTACCAATTGGAACCATGGCACGTTTTGAACCACCTGTTGACGTTGTCATTTTAAATAAACGACTCGGCGCAAGGTGAGAAAGGAATGTACGCGTTACAGAGAATTTATCACTACCTGGTGCAATCCAGCCAAACAATTCTTTTTCGCGACCTTCAAGTAAAACAGATACTTGAACGTGGTAACGACCTAAGAATGCATGAACACCGTTTGAAATAGAACCTGATAAAACAGAACCAGAAATAACGCGGTTATCTCCGTCTTCTAGCTCACCAGCTACTAAATCATCCAATGAAGCACCTAATTGTGTTTTCACTAAACGTGGGTTTTTAACGCGAGGACCTGCAAGCGAAATAACACGATTTGTGTAAATTTCACCAGTAAGGAATAGGTGACCATACGCAATAACGTCTTGGTAACCGATATGCCAAACTTGTTTGCTAACAGAAACTGCATCAAGATGATGGATATGAGTGCCAACGAGGCCAGCCGGATGCACACCACCAAACTCATGTACTTCTACTTGAGCTATAGATGAGCTAGGAACTTGGCTACCTGCTTTTTTACACACAAATACTTTGCCATCGGTCAAACGCGAAATAACAGCAAGACCCGCTTCAAATGCTTGCGCATTTTCGGCAATTATCACTGCAGGATCTGCAGCTAATGGGTTTGTGTCAGTTGCGGTCACAAAAATAGAACTAGGATTTGCATCCACAGCCGCTACTTTACTGAATGGGCGAACACGAAGTGCTGTCCATTGACCAGACTGGATAAGTACTTCTTTGGCTTTTTCACGCTCTAAGCTCGCAAGCTCGTCTGCTTTGAAAGAGTCAAAGGTGATTTGCTCACTGCCTGCTACTTCAATAACAACAGATTGCAGCACACGTTTAGCACCACGATTTATTTCTTTTACTGTGCCAGAAGCTGGAGCAGTAAATAGGACGCCTGGGTTCTTTTTATCTTCAAAAAGTACCTGGCCTTTTTTGACTTGGTCATCCACACGAACATGCATGGTTGGACGCATACCGATAAACTCTTCGCCAAGCACAGCTACACGTTTGACAGCAGAACCGTCATGTATAACTTGCTGTGGCGCGCCCTCTAAGGGTAAATCCAGACCTTTTTTTATATTGATCATACGCACTTGCATTACATTAAAGGAAAGAAACTGAAAAATCGTATCAACCACGTCGCCATTTGAGTTATTCCAAGTTATATCAAGGTACAAAAGAGCAGCTTGCTAGAAATATCAAACAAGCAACGTAGTAAAACTCATCACATATTGTCGAGATTTTAACATCATTTTAGATGACTATGCGAGTGTATTTATGAAAATTATACGACAGAAACACTTATTTAGTTTTGTTAAGTGATTTAAATAAAAATCAAGGTAGACCAAAGTGGTAGCCTAAGCAATTATCATTCCTGATTTCATCGTAAATTAAACAAATAGCATAATACAAAAAAAGCCGCTATTGCGGCTTTTTATATCTAAATTCTGTTAGTCAATCATATTAGCAATTGGCTTAACTGAATCTATGTCTTGATCGTAGTCAACACCGTCTATACCAAAACCAAATAAGCGTAAAAACTCATTATGGTAACCAACATAGTCTGTTAGCTCATCAATGCTGCTTGTATCAACACTATCCCATACAGCTTGAACGCGTGCTTGCACATCGTCTTCTAGCTCTTTATAGTTTTGGAATAAATGCCCACCGTCGTCAAAGCGAGGTGATTCACCATATAGGTTTTCACTAAATAATGCGTGAATTTGCTCAATGGTGCCTTCATATGTGCCATCTGCTTTCATAACTTTAAATAAAGCAGAAATATATAACGGCATAATAGGAATAGCAGAACTTGCTTGTGTCACTACTGCATTAAGTGATGAAACATACGCCTCACCATTTAAATCTTTTGTTGATTCTTTAATAGCAGCCGTTGCACGGTCTAAATCTTCTTTAGCTTTACCAATAGTAGCGTGTCCGTATATTGGCCATGTTAGTTCTTTACCAATATAAGTATAAGCAGTCGTTTTAAAGTTATCAGCAAGTACATCGGCTTCTTTTAAAGCGTCAATCCACATTTCCCAATCTTCACCACCCATTACTTTAATAGTGTTGTCGATATCGTCTTGGTTTGCTGCTTCTACCGTAATTTCATCAATTTCACGCTTTGATGTATTTAAGTTTTTAGTAGTAACGGCACTGCCAATTGGTTTAAGGGTAGAAGAAAACACTTCACCAGTGTTTGGATCAGTACGACGAGGCGATGCAAGGCTGTAAATAATGCAGTCTATTTTACCTAAATCGGCTTTGATAGTATCGATTGCTTTTTGCTTGATTTCGTTAGAAAACGCATCGCCATTAATATTTTTAGACCAAAGACCTGCTTCGTCTGCAGCTTCTTGAAAAGCAGCAGTATTGTACCAACCGGCAGAACCTGTTTTACGATCGGTACCTTCTTTTTCAAAGAAAATACCTAATGTTTTAGCACCACCACCAAACGCAGCAGTAATGCGCGATGCCAAGCCGTAGCCTGTTGATGCGCCAATAACTAATACATTTTTTGGTGCACTTTTTAATGCCCCTTGTTGTTTTACATAGTTAATTTGTTCTTGAACATGCTCTGCACAACCAGCTGGGTGTGCGTTTGTGCAGATAAATCCACGAATTTTAGGCTTAATGACCATTGATCATCCTATATCTTTTACAATAAAAATTAGCGCTAGTTTAAAGGCTAATACTAAAAACACTGATCTGATCAGTTAAACACTCATCAAATACTCTAAAACATTACTTAGCTAATTTTAGAGCCACCCATACAATTAGGTGAATCAGGCGCTTCGCCGCCCTGCTCTGTATACTCATCTGGTGTATATGTATGAATAGCGAGTGCATGAATATGATTTGCTAACTCATCTTTTAAAATTTCATTAATTTCGCGATGACGTTGCAATAAACGCTTACCCGCAAAACCTTCGCTAACAACCACTACTTTAAAGTGTGATTCAGTGCCAGCACTGTGCATATGACTTTCATTGATTACGTTTAAATGTTTACACGCAATGGCGTTGCTTATTTTTTCTTGGATCTGCTGCTGCATTGACATAAAAAGACCGTTTTAATTAGCTAATTTATACACTTACTATAACAATTTAACGCAGCGGTTGCCTAACTAAATTGCTTTTGCTTAATGTGTTTAATAAATCGGTAAGTTAAACTTATTCGCGGATGCGCAAGTGTTGTTTGCTTGGGTATTGCATGTTGGTAGTCTCGTTGGCTATGCCCATTCATTATTAAGCAGCTGCCACTTTGTAATTTTAAGTCAGTTACTTTATTGCTTGCCTTGTGCTTTAACTTTAAAACCCTATCAGCTCCTAAAGATACACACACAATTGTTGGTTTATCACCAAGCTCTATTTCATCATCACTATGCCATCCCATCGTATCATTACCATCTCGGTAATAATTAACGAGCAATGAGTTCAGAGGCTGGCTTAAATGTGATTCTAAACGCTTTCTCATATTAAGTAATAACTCATCCCATGGTTCTACTATTTGCTTACTACTTGAATAGCCGTATTCAATATTTAAATCGCTCATGAAACATTGCAGTCGTGGAATAGGCCCCGTTTTGCCGTAAACGGTTACATCGGGTTGCTGCCAAAGGAGGTTTTTTTGCAAATAATAAAATAGATCGAGGCTTTTTTGCGCACTAAGTGCCCTACTTTGATAAGAAAAGCCATTTGGTAACTGTTGGGGGTTGGCGTTTTGCCGTTGCATGTTAGAATTTACCTACATTAGATTACTGATCAACGAACCATTATGACGACGCAAGCCCAGCTAGGCGATAAAACCTTTACTCTTGAACGCTTTCCATTGGATCAAAAAAACCGCAGCTTACAAGCGTGGGATTCGGCAGATGAGTACCTTATCAATTATGTTAACGAACATCACCCTGATTGTCGCTCATTGCTTATTTTAAACGATAGCTTTGGTGCACTTGCTTGTTATTTTAATAAGTTAACGGTTTGTTCAGTTAATGATTCTTATATTAGCCACCAAGCTGCGGCTTATAACTTACAAGAAAACAAGCTGCCTACAGCAGAGTTTACGCAAGTAGATAGTTTGTCGGCATTACCAGAGGATGTAGATTTAGTACTTATTAAAATCCCTCGTAATGTGGGTTTTTTACAGTTCCAATTAAGTGAACTTAGTGAAGTACTTGCACCTGGTACACCAGTAATTGCCGCAGGTAAAACAAAAGAAATTCATAATTCAACAATAAAATCATTTGAGCAATTTATTGGTGAAACAACAACAAGCCTAGCAGTTAAAAAATCACGTCTAATATTAAGCAATGCCAAAGGCGGATATAAAGCAGCAGACTTCCCTACAACATGGGAACTTGAAGGTACTGAGTTTAATATAACAAATCATGCAAATGTGTTTTCGCGTGATTCGTTAGATATTGGTGCGCGCTTCTTTTTTAACTACTTACCAGAAACACCAAAAGCTAAAAGCATTATTGATTTAGGCTGTGGTAACGGCGTTGTTGGATTAATGACGCTGGCTCGCTGCCCTAATGCATCAGTTACCTTTGTTGATGAGTCTTACATGGCTGTGGAGTCGGCTCGGTTAAATGTAGAGATTAACCTAGGCGATAAGTTTGATAACTGTGAGTTCATCGAAAACGACTGTTTAACAGGCTTTGAAAGAGACAGTGTGGATATGGTGCTATGTAATCCTCCATTTCACCAAGCTCAAGCTGTTACCGATCACATTGCTTGGCAAATGTTCAAGCAAGCAAAAGATACTTTAAAAGAAGGCGGCGAACTGCGCATTATTGGTAATCGTCATTTAGATTATCATGATAAATTGAACCGCATGTTCGGAAACTGTAAGTTGTTAGGGTCAAACAAAAAGTTTGTCGTTCTAAGTGCAACTAAAAATAGTGGAATGCTATAAATGAAATTAACAAGCATTATACTTGGGTGTTGTGTATTACTAATACTTGGTGGCTGTGCAAATCAGCCTAGCCAAGTAATACTTAACCCTGTTTATAAAAGCGGCCAAATAAGCTCTATAAATAGTAGCTTAAGTACTAGTGTAATTGATTTACGAGGTGATACATCAACACTTAAACTTATTGGGTCAGACAAAACTAAAACCTTTGCAAGCCAAGGTATTACTAGCTCTATTAAAAGTGTTTTAGATAGTGCACTTAGCCGCAATGGCGCCAGTATTTCTAATTTGGCAAGTGTACGCTTTGAAGTAGATATTCATGCACTACAAGCGGTAGTAACCGAAAAATTAGTGAGCCATACCAGTGAAGCCCATATAGAACTTGGCGTGCGAGTTATTCGCGCCTCAAGTAACTTTAGTAAAGTGTATAGAGGTAGTGCTAATTTAGAAGGTCCATTTAGTCACGAGCGAGCAAAAATAGAAGGTCAGCTCAATAAGTTGACTGAGCAAATTATTACCCGCATTGTATCTGACCCTGAATTAATAGAATTTTTAGAAGGTTAACTATGAAACGACTTTTTTTAATCTGCTTAGGCCTATTCTTTAGTGTAAGTAGCTTAGCAGCCCAAGAAGGCCGCTTTGTGCAAAAGGATAATATTTTTCCACGCGTCGAAATTGTAACGACTATGGGTAGCATAGTGGTTGAACTTGATCGTTCAAGAGCCCCTATCACAGTCAATAACTTTTTAACTTACGTGTCAGATAAAAGCTATCAAGGTAGTGTTTTTCACCGTATTGAACGTGATGTAGAAAACGAGCGCGACTTTGTTATTCAAGGTGGTGGCTACGATAAAGATTACGACGGCCTACACGAAAATGACCCTATTTTTAATGAAAGCGGTAACGGTATGAAAAACGATATGTATAGCATTGCTATGGCGTATCAGGACCGTGAGCCTCACTCTGGTACTCGTCAGTTCTTTTTTAATATGGATAACAACGATCACTTAAACCCAGGTAAAGATTGGGGTTTTGCTGTTTTTGGTAATGTGATGGAAGGCTACGAAACACTAGACAAAATTATGGCTGTAGAAACGGGCTTTAATGAAAAAATTGGTTACGATTTTGTACCTGTAAAACCAGTGGTTATTTTAAACATAAAAATGCTTGAGCAAGTCCCACTGTAATTTTTTAAGAGCAGCTTAGCTGCTCTGCATCTAAGCCAATGAAGGCCCTATGAGCAAATCACTCTCTATTAGCGAATATTTTTCTTACTTTAAAGACAAACGCTTAATCCATATTTTTATATTTGGTATGAGTAGCGGTTTTCCGTGGGTACTAATTGGCTCTGTTATGTCGGCTTGGCTAAAGGATGAAGGGCTAAGCCGCAGTATGATTGGCCTATTTGGCATTGTATTTGGCGCCTACAGTATCAACTTTTTATGGTCGCCACTCATTGACCGTACAAAACTCCCTGTTTTATATAAATGGCTAGGCCAACGCCGCAGTTGGATACTATTTTGCCAAAGCTTTATTTTTATTGGCACCCTGCTACTAGCTGGCCTTGATTTAAAAGCTAATCTGGCAATTGTTGCTGCAATTTGTTTATTAATCGCCATTGCTTCTGCGACACAAGACATTGCAATTGATGCATTTAGAATAGATACACTAAGCGAAAAAGAATCGCACAAAGCAACAGCAGCTGCAGCTATGGCAACGTCTGGTTGGTGGACAGGTTATGCGCTTTTAGGTGCCATTCCGTTTTATATGGCCGATATCCCCTCGCTCGACTGGCCACAAATTTATTACTTTTTAGCTGCTGTAATGCTGCTGCTAATGAGTGGAGCACTGTTTGCAAAAGAGCCTGAATCTAACCGCGAAGCAGTACATGCCGAACTTGAACGTGTGTACCTTGAAAAGCTCTCATCAGCAAAACAAACGCCACTTACCAAAACGGTTGCCTGGCTTGCAGTAACCGTTATTGACCCCTTTAGAGCTTTTTTTACTAAAAACGGCGTTAAAACAGCATTGGCATTACTTGCGTTTATTTTCTTATTTAAGATAGGCGAAGCGTTTTTAGGGCGTATGTCGATTGTGTTTTATAAAGAAATTGGTTTTAGTAATAGCGACATAGCAACATTCTCAAAGGTAGGTACGGCGGTGCTTACAATCATATTTACCTTTGTTGGTAGTTTATTTAATCAAAAATATGGCATTGTTAGAGGTTTATTTATAAGTGGCATTGCAATGGCTGCTTCAAACTTAGCCTTTTCGTGGATCGCTTTAGTTGGCCCTGATTTAAGGCTATATGCCTTTGCTATTGTTATTGATGGGTTTACGCAAGCATGGTCGTTAGTGGCTATGGTCGCCTTTATATCGATGTTATGCGATAGAGCATTTAGTGCAACGCACTATGCATTACTGGCATCATTAGGAAATTTAGGACGAACATTACTTTCGAGCTACAGTGGTGTCGTCATTGATGATTGGTTAATGGGGAATTGGTCGCTGTTTTTTGTTTTAACAGCCTTAATGGTTTTACCTTCACTGATATTTTTATATCTGATTAGGCATAAGTTGTATGAGCTTGAGAGAAATTATCATCAAAATATTTAATGCATCCCTGCATTAACATATTGCTTAGCACTATAAGTGCCCCTTAAGTGTACTAAGCAATTTTTGAGTTAATCTACTTTTAGCAAGCTAAGTGCTTCATGTGGATCAACTTCAAGAGCTGTACAATAACGAACAAACTCAATTACATCTAAACGGCGTTCTTGATTTTCAATCTTGCCGATAAACGAATGAGGCGTTCCAAGCACTTGTGCTAGGCTTCGCATTGTATGACCCTTTTCGTGGCGTTTACTTTTAAGCCACTTTGTTAGCTTTGCATTTTCTTCAGAAGAAACTGTTTTGCCCATCATTTTACATCTCCTACTAGATGATTTGACGTACCTATTAAAGCAGTAGTCTCTATCAATAGCTGTAGGCAAGTAAGTAGTCATACTTACATTCAATAGCAAGCTATTGCTTAACAAAGCATGTGTTGCTACTCACTCCACCAATATAGCTAAAAGAACTACGCTAATAATATGGTAAAGATTTATTTTTATTGAGAATGAAATTTTGCCCGTCTCATTCTTGGATACATTATATACTATTAACACTTTGGTTAAATAACTAATTACATACTCGGTACAAATATGAACACGAGTGAATATTTATAAACGCTGAATACTGACCTAAGTACTCAAAAAATATTAATAAATTATTTCTAGTTATAAAATATTTAAAGGAATATTTATAACAATTTTGTTCCAATTTATCGTCATATGTTTATGATTAAGCAATAATTAGCACCAAAAAGGCCGAATAATGTTCAGACTTCTTTTTTTATTACCTATCATATTGTGCCTGAGTTGGTACTTTTTTTTGCACCATAACGGCGTACCAATTAAGCAAGGCAAAAAAGGCTTCATATACATTTTAGCGTTTTCTGCTTTTGTACTTGGCTTTTTTGTATTGATAATGCAAATAACCGAATACGCCCCAACCGATTTGTAGGCATTAAAAAAGCCGCAAAAGCGGCTTTATTCTATTTAGCATTTAGCTGTTAAACGCTAAAGCTTGCACCACAACCACAGGTTGTTGTTGCATTAGGATTAGATACAAAAAAGCGTGCGCCTTCTAATCCTTCGGTGTAATCAACTTCACCGTCAACCAAATATTGAATGCTCATTGGATCGATAACGAGTGTTACACCATTTTTTACGATTTCCAAATCGCCAGGATTCGCTTTTTCATCAAAAGTAAAACCATATTGAAAACCCGAACAACCACCACCTGTTACGTAAACACGCAGTTTTAAATCTGGATTTTCTTCTTCGTCGATTAACTGTTTAACGCGAACAGCAGCTGCATCGCTGAACTTAATTGGTAATTCTTCAGACATTCTAAAACCCTCAATATCGCAATGGCGTGATTATCTAATACCCGAGTGTTTTAATCAAGTATAGTAAAACAACTCTTTACTCTAAGTTATACCTATAAATAAGTAAAAAAGTGGCTAAACGTTAGCTCACTAAAATAATACTTAAGCAAACTAAAAGCGACCCTTGTAAACTAAAAGTTCGTTAAAAATTTTAGTTATAAATAATAGGTCTTAATCTTTACTGCAAATTGTTAATATAAATTACAAAAATTTCAAAATCACAACGACTTAGCTAAACTCTTTTGCTAAAATGCTGCTGAAAAATGCGGCGAGGAAATAATGCATGTGGCTTGAGCAACTCAGACGTCGACTGGCAAAACCTAAAACATCTGTACAATTATGCTTACTGGGCGTAGTTGCCGGACTAATTGCTGCTTTTTTTATTATTTTATTTCGCTTAACTATTTTATTTTTCCAAAGTTTATTTTTAGAAACCCCTGACGACTTTACTACTCTACCTACACTTGAACGTGTACTCATGCCTTTAATTGCTGCATTACTAATAGCCACGTTTGCTGCTTTTACTGGGTTTAAACATTACCGTTTAGGCATTCCTTTTGTTATTCATCGTATTAAACGCCATTATGGGCAAATGCCTTTATACAATACGGTTAATCAATTTGTTGGTGGCGCACTTGCACTCATTAGCGGTTTTTCGGTCGGTCGAGAAGGGCCTTCCGTTCATATGGGCGCAACAGGTGCGAGTATTTTAGCAGATAAGCTACATTTACCGCATAACGCCATGCGCACTTTAAGTGGTTGTGGTGTTGCCGCAGGTATAGCGGCTTCATTTAATACCCCCCTTGCAGCTGTTATTTTTGTGATGGAAGTGGTACTTCGAGAATATAAAGTACACATATTTGTGCCAATCATGCTTGCCGCTGTTACTGGTGCATTAGCTACACAGTTTGTTTTTGGTGAAGGCTCTGAGCTTGCCCTCATTACCATAGCGCCATTGAGCGGCTGGCATTACCCTTATTTAATATTATGCGGTATGGCGCTGGGCGCTATAGCATTTAGCTTTAATCAAAACTTAATGCTAATTATTAAAACATTTAAACCTTTAAGTATGTTTCCTCGTTTACTAATCGCAGGCTGTATTGCCAGCTTAATAGCTTACGCGGTTCCTCACGCTATGGGCTCTGGTATGAGTGCAATTACTATCGCGGTTGAATCCCCTGATAACGTAAAGCTACTGACCACCATTTTAATCGCTAAACTACTTGCCACATTGTTTGCTATTGGTTTGGGTATTCCCGGTGGCTTAATTGGTCCGGTAATTGGGCTTGGCGTATTAATTGGGACATTAATGGCCTTTTTTGCCCAATACATTAGCCCGGGTACTGATATTGCGGGTACATATGGTGTTTTGGGTATGGCTGGGTTATTAGCGGCTACGCTGCATGCACCACTTGCTGCACTAACAACAGTAATGGAGCTTACATCATCACCTGAAATAATTGTTCCTGCGATGATAGTAATAACCACGGCCTATGTAACTGCATTACAATTTTTTGGAAATCGCTCCATATTTTTACAGCAATTAGATTTTCAAGGTTTGCCGTACCATGTGTCCCCTGCAACAGAAGCACTTCAAAAAGTGGGAATAATGGATGATATGGATGAAGACTTTAAATTGCTTTATTCAGACGATAAAGAACAAATAAAGAACACGCTTGATGCGATGGATAGTCAAACACCCTTGATTGTTTTTGACGAAGAAAATGGCTATCGCCTCGCTGAATACGATTTAACGCTAATGTCTGACGAAGCAATAAATATAAATTACATTAGCTTGCAGGGCATCAGCAGCCAAGCCACCCTAGCCGATGCATTCGATATACTAAAAGATAAAAGAAGTGGCGCGCTTTACGTTTATAACCTTTTAGATAATCAACAAATTATGGGGCTATTACGCTGGGATCAAATTCATCATATTTTAACCATTCGTAACAGCTTACTTTAAGCAATAAGGACTATTATGAGCGCATTATTGATTTATAAAACACTCCACATATTTTTTATGATTGCGTGGTTTGCCGGTATTTTTTACTTGCCTCGATTATTTGTATATCACGCAATGAGCGAAGAAAGATCATGCAACTCGATGCTTAAAGTTATGGAGCGCAGGTTACTTTACTTCGTAACCCCATTTGCTGTTTTAACGGCTGTATTTGGTGTATTAACCATTGTTGAATATGGTCGTGATTGGTTTAGATACAGTATGTGGTTACATTACAAACTTGTACTGGTAATTATTTTATACGTATACCACGGCTACTGTTTTAAGTTATTGAGTGACTTTAAACATGACCGAAACACTAAAACAGACCGCTTCTACCGTATTTTTAATGAGCTCCCTGTTATTGCGCTGCTCATCATAGTGGCACTTGCGGTAATAAAACCTAATTTATAAGCTTTGTAGCGCATGTTAAACTGCGCTGCAATTTACAATACTTGCTATAACACGCGCGATTGCGTGCTCCATTTATGGATTATCGCGCCCATTTGATTGATTAGGAATTACCCCATGTTAAGTTTCCAAGGCGAACATATACTGTCTGTAAATCAGCTAGACAGAGACTGCATTGAACGTATTTTTGCAGTAGCTAAAAAAATGGAGCCTTATGCTAAAAAGCAAAAGCAAACAACGGTGCTTAAAGGCGCTATTTTAGCTAATTTGTTTTTTGAACCAAGCACTCGTACACGAGTTAGCTTTGGTACAGCCTTTAACTTACTAGGCGGTGGCGTACGTGAAACTACAGGTATGCAAAGCTCAGCTCTTGCTAAAGGTGAGTCTCTTTACGATACTGCGCGCGTTATTTCAGCTTACGCCGATGCTGTTGCTATGCGCCATCCTGACGCAGGCTCAGTAAGTGAATTTGCTGATGGCTGTACTGTGCCGGTTATTAATGGCGGCGACGGTCCAAATGAGCACCCGACCCAGGCATTACTTGATTTATTAACCATTGAGCGTGAATTACAGCGTTTTGATCAAAATATTGATGGCATGCATATAGCGCTTGTGGGTGATTTAAAATATGGTCGCACAGTGCATTCTCTATCAAAACTATTGTGCCATTATAAAAACGTAAAGTTTTCGATGGTCGCACCTGATGGCCTACAAATGCCAACGAGCATTTTAGATGCAGTAGAAAATGCAGGACACAAAATTGAGCTAGTAAACAAGATGGAAGGTAATTTAGCAGCCGATATTGTTTACCAAACACGTATTCAAGAAGAGCGCTTTCCTTCGCAAGAAGAAGCAAATAAATATCGTGGCGGTTTTAGAATTAGCCAATCTATTTACAGCGCTCATTGCAAACCTAACTCTGTATTAATGCATCCGTTACCACGCGATAGTCGCTTAGAAGCCAATGAGCTTGATAACGACTTGAACAGTAACGACAATTTAGCAATATTCCGCCAAGTACAAAATGGCGTATTAATTCGTATGGCACTGTTTGCTTTGACACTCGGCGTAGAAAACAAAGTCGATAAGTATGAAGTAGACGTACCTTGGTTTAGCCGTAAACGCGACAGCTAAACCCTCTTTAAGTGACAATTTATAGGATTTTTCATGACAATTAGCCAAGACTTATTTGAACGCGCTCAAGCCTCTATTCCAGGCGGCGTAAACTCGCCAGTTCGTGCTTTTAATGGTGTGGGCGGTACGCCGCTATTTATTACAAAAGCAGAAGGCGCGTTTACATTTGATGCCGACGGTAATCGTTATATTGATTATGTTGGCTCTTGGGGACCTATGATCATGGGTCATAACCACCCTGCAATTAAACAAGCCGTACACGAAGCAGTAGAAAATGGCCTTAGCTATGGCGCGCCAACTGAAGCCGAAATATTAATGGCTGAAAAAGTAAAAGAGCTGGTTCCATCAATCGAAAAAGTACGCATGGTTAGCTCAGGCACTGAAGCAACGATGAGTGCAATTCGTTTAGCTCGTGGCTTTACCGGCCGCGATAAAATATTAAAATTTGAAGGTTGTTACCACGGCCATGCTGACTCGTTATTAGTTAAAGCAGGCTCTGGTGCATTAACAATGGGTGTGCCTAATTCTCCTGGTATTCCTGAAGACTTTGCTAAGCATACACTTACGGTATCGTTTAATAACCTAGATGAAGTAAAAGCTATTTTTGCAAAATACGCAGACGAAATTGCCTGTATTATTGTAGAACCAGTAGCCGGTAACATGAACTGTATTCCACCAGTGCCAGGCTTTTTAGAAGGTTTGCGTGATGTGTGTGACGAATATAAATCAGTACTTATTTTTGATGAAGTAATGACGGGTTTTCGTGTTGCACTTGGCGGCGCACAAGCTTATTACAATATTAAACCAGACCTTACGTGTTTAGGTAAAGTCATTGGCGGCGGCATGCCTGTTGGCGCGTTTGGTGGTAAAACCGAAATAATGGATTACATTGCGCCTGTGGGCCCTGTTTACCAAGCGGGTACTCTTTCTGGCAACCCTATTGCGATGGCTGCAGGTTTAAAATCACTTGAGCTATTATGTGAGCCAGGTCTACACGATAAGTTAGAAGCTATTTCAAAAGCAATTTGTGAAGGCTTTGAAGCTGGCGCTAAAAAAGCAGGCATTGCATTAACAACTAATTATGCTGGCGGCATGTATGGATTCTTTTTTACTGATGCTGAAAAAGTAACGACATACAAACAAGCGACTGAATGCGACCTAGAGCGCTTCAAACGTTTTTTCCACCTTATGCTTGAAGAAGGCGTGTACCTTGCTCCATCAGCATTTGAGGCTGGTTTTGTATGTGCTGCGCATACTGAACAAGAAGTAAAAGACACAATAGCGGCAGCAGAACGCTCGTTTGCTAAACTTTAAGTTAAAATTACTTTTTATATTTTATAAACGCTTGTTTTTACAGTATGTAATTAAGACTAAAGATTGAAAAAAGCCCGAAAGGGCTTTTTTTATTTGTAAAGTACTATAAATGAATGATAATTAAGCATAACAAGGTCTATTCACCTTTACCCTAATTACAAAAATACAAGAGAGCCTTATGTCAGGATTACGCCAATTTTCTTTTCCCGCTATCCAGCTAATGGCAAATTTAAAATACAAAACTAAAATCAGCTTAATGTTTGGAATTTTACTCGTTCCTCTTGCACTTAGTTTGTTTTTTTTAGTCTCATTATTAAGTGAAAGTATCGCTGTTTCAAAAATGCAGCAACAAGGCTTAAAAGGCTACAGGTCAATACTTTCAAATCAAATGCAGGGGGAAGCAAATCAAAATATAAAAATAGCTCGCTCACTCGGTTTTGATATAAAAGACGATCAAGAAAATGAAGTACTCGAACTTGTTTCTATTCAGTCAAACCTAGCATTAGATAGCCAGTTAGCCAGTGCTTATGTAAACCGCTCTTTAGTCACGCCGATTCCTGCACTTATAATGCAAATAAACTCGACAGGGCAAAGCGCAAACACTGTTTTGGCAAGTAATCGTTTTACGCCCGATACCTTTATAGCGCTTTCAAATTTTAGTAAATCACTTCCTTTGTACGAAAAACAACTAGATAAAATACTCAATGTAGCCACCAGTGCAGATAAATCAGTAAATAAAGCGCTCATGCCTTCGTTAACTAATTTACACAGTGCTGTTGGTGCATTTAAAAAAGCAATAGATGAAAAACTACTTGAGCCTGACGATATTTTATTAACTCAAGCAGAATTTAATAAGCTAACAAACAATGTTCACAGCAGTATTAATCAACTTGTTAGTAAGAGCATTCCAACGCTTGAGAGCCTTATTGAAGCAAAACTGCAAACTCAACAGTGGACTCGAAATCTTGTTTTAGCCGCTTCATTGATTAGTTTGTTATTTGCATTTTATTTAATGATTGGTTTTTATTTTGCGGTTGTTGATACCATTAATCGCTTTGCTGATGCGGCGAATAGAGCCGCGAATGGCGACTTAAATGCAACGATTGATTCAAGCACCAATGATGAAATGGGTATTATTGCATCGCGCTACAACGCATTACTTAATGCATTTTCACACTTATTATTTGATGTTAAAGCAAGTACAGAAGAGCTATGCGGCGCAACTAAATCGCTATCGCATGCGAGTAGCCAAACAAGCAATGATGTTTCAAAACAGCAAACTCGAGTAAATGCCATTTATAATGCACTAAGCGAAATGGCTCAAAACGCACTTGCAGTTGAAGAGTCAGCCCATCAAGCAACGCTTACCGCGCAAGATGCTGCTGCACATGTAAAACAAGGTTCAGACAATACAATGGAGCTTGCTAAATATATGCAAGATCTACAAATTGAATTTGCAGAGAGCCAACAAGCACTCGATAAGCTAGCGCAAGATAGCCAAGAAATTAGCAAAGTTAGTAAAGGCATTAGTGAGATAGCAGATCAAACAAACTTGCTTGCACTCAATGCCGCTATTGAAGCTGCACGAGCTGGCGAGCATGGCCGAGGCTTTGCCGTTGTAGCTGATGAAGTAAGAACTCTTGCTCAGCGTACCCAAACACAAACTCAAGAAATTCACCAAATTATTAGCTCCTTACAACAAGCATCTGACGACACTCAGCAAAAAATGCGTTCAAGCGTGCAAAAGATGGAGCAATCAGTAAAAGCAGCCAATCAAACTAATGATGTATTACAAAGCGCAGAGCAAAGTATGGGCGATATTAAACATCAGGGCGAAGTTATTGCAGAGCGTGTTAAACAGCAGTCAAATGCGACAACACAAGCATTGAATGATTCGCAAGAGGTGAGTAATTTAGCAGATCAAACGCTAACATCAGCCCAATCAACGCTGCAAGATGCACAGCAGCTAAGTCGCTTATCTAATGATTTAACCAAATCAATGCAGTTTTTTAAATCTTAATACCAATTCGCTTAATTAAGTGATCTATTTTGAGGGAAGAAAATCGTGTCGATAACAAGGCAAAAACTTCGTTATTTAGTTGTTCTCGGCAATTGCTCCTGCATTGCTCTACCTCCTGCATCCATGCAGTTGTATATCAGAAATTTTTAACGTAGTTAACGTCAGATTTAACCCCTCAAATTGATTAAGTATTATTACGGATTGGTATAATTACGCTAACTATACTTTAAACAACAAAGCCGCTAAATAAGCGGCTTTGTTGTTTAAAGTAATCTCAAATTAACGAATACATTGTGGTCTTGGCTCAAACTCACTCGCTCTAAGCGGAAGCTGAATCACCTTGCCACAACCTGGTGGTGCCTGCTTACCCGTTTGCTCATTTACAAATGCCCAGCGTATTGATGGTGGACGCGTATCAGCTATTGCTTGTGGGTTAAGCGGCTTTAAGTAACGAATATACGCTTCTAATGCGCCTACGCTGCCTGTTAAACCCGTGCTTTTGTTGTCGTCTCGGCCAAGCCACGCAACAGTCACTGTATTTTGATCAAAGCCTGCGAACCAACTATCACGTAAATCGTTACTAGTTCCTGTTTTACCAGCTAGTTGAATTGACGGAAAGTGTAAATTCAATCGTTTAGCTGTACCGTCTTTCGTTACGCGTTTCATTGCGTATTTAGTCATATACATTGCAGATTTATCAAAACGAGGCTCTGCATTTACTGTATGTTTATAAAGCACTTTACCAACTGAGTCAGTTAATGCCGAAATTGCAGTGAGCTTTTTATATTCGCCATCTGCAGCAATTGTTGTATAAAGCTGAGCAACTTCAAAGCTCGACATTTCAACAGCTCCTAAAAGCAACGATGGGTAATCGTCTATTGCCCCTGTTGCACCTAAACCTTTTAATGTATTTACTACCTTATCAACACCTACATCGAGGCCTAAATTAACCGCTGGAATATTAATACTGTTACTAAATGCTTTATAAAGAGGGATTGCACCACGGTATTGATGATCAAAGTTCTCTGGTTGCCACACTTTTCCCTGCTCATTTGTAACCTGTACTGGCGAGTCATCAAGCAAAGTAGCTAAATTATAATGTGGTAATTGCAAGGCGGTTAAATACACAGCTGGTTTTACCAGCGAGCCGATATTACGCTTTGTATCTAAAACACGATTAAACCCTGAGTAACGAACATCGCGCCCTGCAACAAGTGCGGATACACCGCCCTTTTCTACATTTACAGAGATCATGGCCGCTTCTAGATTTTCGGTTCTAGGGCGATTTTCTAGGTACGGTAAGCTTTTTTCAACAGACTCTTCCATTGCAGTTTGCTTTTGCAAATCAAAATAAGTAAATACTCTTACGCCTGCATCAAGTGTGTGCTGATCTGGCAGTAATTTATTTAGCTCCCTGTTTACTAGCTCTAAATACCCAGGGTATGATTTTTGTAAGCTGGCTTTCATAGGCGCAATATCAATTGGGCGGTTAAGCGATGCACGGTACTCTTTTGTGCTAAGTAGCTTGTTTTCAACCATAAGGCGAAGCACTAAGTCTCGGCGCTCCATTGTGCGCTCTTTATAGCGACGTGGGTTGTAATAAGATGGACCTTTAACCATTGCCACCAGCAAAGCAATTTGATCGTACTCAAGCTCATCTACCGGCTTTGAAAAGTAAAAATCAGCAGCAAGCCCCATTCCATGCACACCTTGGTTATATGACTGACCTAGGTATACTTCATTTAAGTAAGCTTCTAATATCTGATCTTTTGAATAACGATAATCTAAAATAAGGGCAATAAAGGCCTCATTTATTTTTCGTACCAAAGAACGCTCACGCGTTAGGTAAATATTTTTAGCTAATTGCTGAGTAAGCGTACTACCACCTTGAACGGTGCGCCCCGCTTTAATATTAGAATAAAGCGCGCGTAAAATAGAAAACACGGATACACCATGATGTTCGTAAAAATCACGGTCTTCAACCACCAATAGCGTATCTTTTAGCATCGCTGGAAACTTATCTAGTGGTACAAATTCTCTATCTTGTTTAGAGTCGTTACCAATACGCGCTATTTGCACAGGCTCTAAACGAGCGGTGTTTAAACGTCTGCCAAACTTATCTTTAATAGTCGCAACTTTTTGTCCTGCAAAGCGAAGTTCAATAATATGTGATTCTTCAAGCCCATCATAAAATTCAAAATCACGACGATAAATCTTAATGCTATCTGCTGTTTTAACAAATTGCCCTGTGCGGCTCAATCTATTAACCGATGAATAATTTAAACGCTCAAGTTCAAACACAACCTCTTGGCTTGATAAAAACTGCCCCGGATAAAACGCCATAGAACGAGCATACACTTGCGCTGGAAGCTGCCATTTATTGCCTTCAAATATACGTGTTGTTTTTGAATCCAAATAAATGAAATACATTGCCATGGCAATAAAAACAGCCAAGCTTAATTTCCAAAACACTGACCATGTTTTTCTCATAAAAGAGCGTTTAACAGTAGTTTTAACTGTTTTTTTACTGCCCTTTGAGGTACTTTTTTTTGTTGTGCTTGATGATTTACTTGCACGTTTAGTTGCAGATTTGCTGGTAGGTGTTTTTTTATTATCGGCCATTTAAGTGTAATTTATTCCAAGGGTTATTCACGAGAGTGAGCTTAGCATATTGGGCATATCCTAACATCCGAAAAGTTAACCCCCCCTGAAACAAAAAAAGCCCTACCGAAGTAGGGCTTTGTGTAAACACACTATTATTTAAATAAACTATTAGCTATTTCGAACAGAAACAAACTCTGGGTAGGCTTCAATACCACAATCGTGTTGATCCATACCGTTTAGTTCTTCTTCTTCGGTTACTCGTATACCCATTGTTTTGTTAAGCACAGTCCAAACAATAAATGATGCTACAAATACAAAGGCAAGAATACATACTAGACCAATTAACTGATTAACAAAGCTTGCGTCGCCATTTGTTAGCGGTACTAACATAATACCTAATGCGCCACTCGTACCGTGAACAGAGATAGCACCCACTGGATCGTCAATCTTAACTTTATCAAGTGCTATGATACTAAATATAACAAGTGCACCACCAAGTAGACCAAGTAGACATGCCATTAATGGTGATGGTGAAAGTGGGTCTGCTGTTATAACAACTAAGCCAGCTAATGCACCATTTAATACCATGGTTAAATCTGATTTACCCCAAAGTACTTTACATACAAACAGTGCAGCAATAGCACCCATTGCAGCGGCAGCATTAGTATTAAGTAATATTTGGCCTACTGCAGTTGCGTTTTCTTTATCAGAAAGTAGTAATTGAGAACCACCGTTAAAGCCAAACCAACCCATCCATAAAATAAATGTACCTAGTGTAGCAAGTGGTAAGTTTGAACCTGGAATCGGGTATATTTCACCGTTCTTACCGTATTTACCTTTACGAGCACCCAGGATTAATACACCTGCTAATGCAGCTGCTGCGCCTGCGCCATGTACAATTGCAGAACCTGCAAAATCAACAAAGCCCATTTCAGATAAGAAACCACCACCCCATGTCCAGTAGCCTTCAATAGGGTAGATAAAACCAGTTAGTACTACAGCAAAACCTAGGAAAGCCCACAGTTTCATACGCTCAGCAACAGCACCCGATACAATTGACATAGCGGTTGCAACAAATACTACTTGGAAGAAAAAGTCAGATTCTAAAGAATGGTCAGCATCGGCAGCTTGTGTACCAATTAAAGCGCCTATTGAAGGAATGAAACCACCTTCGGCATTGTCTACATACATAATGTTGTAGCCAACTAATAAAAACATCGTACATGCAATTGAATATAGCGCGACATTTTTAGTTAAAATTTCAGCTGTGTTTTTAGAGCGAACTAAGCCCGCCTCTAACATGGCAAAACCTGCTGCCATCCACATTACTAATATACCTGATATTAAAAAATAGAAGGTATCGAGTGAAAACTTTAGTTCTATTATTGTATTTTCCATGAGACCCCCTTAAATTGCTTCTTCGTCAAGTTCGCCAGTACGGATACGAACAATTTGATCCAAGTCGTACACGAAAATTTTACCGTCACCAATTTTACCTGTTGATGCAATTTTAGTAATTGCTTCAACAACGCGTTGACAATTTTCAGTACGCGTTGCAATTTCAAGTTTGATCTTAGGAATAAAATCTACTTGGTATTCTGCACCACGATATAACTCAGTATGACCTCGTTGACGTCCAAAACCTTTAACATCAACTACTGTCATCCCCTCAATTCCTAAATCAGCGAGTGCTTCACGCACGTCGTCTAATTTAAATGGTTTTATGATTGCACTAATCATTTTCATAGCGGCCCCCTCGGACTCTTTATTGTTATCTTATTGGGTTAAACAATCCAACCTTTGTGCCACTATTTTTATATTTTTAAAAACAACAAGTTAATACAAAACACAAACTCAAGATCAAAAAAAACGCACCAATTAGGTGCGTTAATTTAACAAGTCAGCTACATTGGTGCGTGGTATATCTCTATATATTTATCGCGTACCTAGCTTTATTAACAAAGGTTATACCACGCAGTTTCTGCCTTGGCTTTTAGCTTGATATAATGCTTTGTCAGCAACACGCATTGCCTGCGTTAAACTAGTGTCTTGAAAATCAGCTAAGCCTATACTCGTGGTAATTTTAATTGATTTATCGCTAATAGAAAAATCGTAACTAGCCATCTTTTTCCTGAATGCTTCAAAGTATTCGCGACCGCGTTCTAACTCTATTTCAGGTAATATTATGGCAAACTCTTCTCCGCCAACGCGTGCAACCGTAAAGTTTGAAAATGTAGATCGTATTAAAGAACCAACCTGCTTTAAGGCCTGGTCGCCGCCTTCATGGCCGAACGTATCATTAATATTTTTGAAAAAATCGATATCAAGCAATGCAAGAGTATTTTTTTGATTTTTACCTTTAAGAAGCTTTTCTGCATATTGATAAAAATAGCGTCGGTTATGAAGCCCTGTTAAATGATCCCTATGTGCACTTTCCTTAATATCTGAAATTAACGACAGCTGCTCCATTGTTTGAAGTACACGACAATGAAACTCCTCATTCATAAATGGCTTTGTTAAAAAGTCATTAGCGCCGTATTTAATAAATCGCGCGGATAACCCATGTTTCCCAGCGCCCGATAAACCAATAATTGCTAAATCGTCTCGGCCTCTAAAATTACGCACAGCTTTAACCAGCTCAAAGCCATCCATAGAGGGCATAGCGTAATCAGTCATTAGTAGCTTTATATCAGGATTAGCTTTTAATATTTCGAGTGCTTGCTGACCGTCATGGGCATCTGTTACATCAAACAATTGCTTTTCAAGCATTTGCTTCATTAACGAGCGACTTAGTAATGAGTCATCTGCTATTAATGCCTTACACCCCTGGTTTCTTAGCAATTGCGCAACGAGTTTAACGGCGTAATGGTAAGAATCGCGGTTATCTTTAATGACATAATCAACCACACCCAATTCAAGCATTTGTTGGCGCTTGTACTCATCTATTTTTGAGGTTAAAACAACGGTAGGAATTTTTTTAGATAAAGTATATTTTGCTACTTCACCGTGCGGAGCATCTGGCAGAGTTAAGTCAACTAAGGCAAGCGTATAATCGTACTTTTCTACATAAGTCGCGCATTCAGCTAAAGACCAAGCAAAATCGACAGCTACATCGAGGTATTGTGCCGTTAAGTGGCGAAGCACCTGCTGCACGACTTTACTGTCTTCAACCACTAATACTCTTTGCATAAAGCTTCTCTTTACCTTTAATTAATTTTGTAATAAAACAAAAATACAATGCTATTACCGTAATAGCATTTATCAATAAACATCCAGTGTAGAGTGCACTTATGTGCTTGAAAGCGTAATCCATTAGGTTTTTTGGTGATAGCTTGTATATAAAATCAATACAAGCAGGCCCGCAATATACCTGAATTTTGTAATTAACTAAATAAAGAAACCCAACCCAAAATAACTATAGAAGTGATTAATACGCATCTACAAGTGTATTAATCACTTACTTAACTAGTATTATCGGCCACTAGTCTCAATACTTTTGTTATTTAGCTCATTAATGTCTTTAATGGTGTATCAACAATAATAAGGACACCTAATGAAGCTTAGTCGTATTATCAGTTTACCGATAACCGTTATTGCATTAATAATCAGTACAAGCACACTTGCCGATAACCAACGTCGTATTGATGTAGACAGCAAAGTTGTTACTCAACATAAAGCTAAAATCAACGGTCAACGTTTTAACTACACTGTTGCTACAGGTACACAACCTGTATGGGATGATAAAGGCGACGCGGTTGCTACACTGCAATACACCTACTACACCCGCGACAAAGTTGACGACAGAACAACCCGCCCATTACTTATTTCTTTTAATGGCGGGCCAGGTTCGGCTTCGGTATGGATGCACCTTGCTTATACTGGGCCTCGTGTATTAAAAATTGATGACGAAGGCTACCCTATTCAGCCATACGGCGTAAAAGATAACCCTTATTCTGTACTTGATATTGCCGATATTGTTTATGTAAACCCTGTAAATACAGGCTATTCTCGCGTACTTGAAAACGAAAAAGGCGAACTTCCTTCTAAAGCCCAACAAAAAGAAATGTTTTTTGGTGTTAATGCCGACATTAAATACCTTGCTGAGTGGTTAAATACCTTTGTAAATAGAGCTGAGCGCTGGCGCTCACCTAAGTTTTTAATAGGTGAAAGCTACGGTACAACACGCGTGTCAGGTCTTGCTCATGAGCTTCAAAATAGTCAATGGATGTACATAAACGGTGTTGTACTAGTATCCCCTACTGATATTGGTATTAAACGCGATGGTCCGATTAAAGCCGCTAACCGCTTACCTTACTTTGCAGCCACTGCTTGGTATCACAAAGCACTTAAAGCCGATTTACAAGCTAAAGACCTAGACGAGTTATTGCCTGAAGTTGAAGAGTTTACTGTAAACGAGTTAATCCCAGCGCTTGCTAAGGGTGGCTTTATTAATGCTGAAGAAAAACGTCGAATTATTACAAAAATGGCGCACTACGCTGGCTTATCAGAAAAATTTGTTGAACAAAATAACTTAGATGTTCCAACTCAATTTTTCTGGAAAGAGCTACTACGTGAACGTGGTCAAACTGTGGGTCGCTTAGATTCTCGTTATTTAGGAATAGATAAACGAGGCGCGGGTGAATCCCCAGACTACTGGGCTGAACTTACCTCTTGGTTACACTCTTTCACTCCTGCAATTAATCACTACTTACGTGAAGAGCTAAACTATAAAACAGATGTAAAATATAATTTATTTGGTAATGTTCACCCATGGGATAGAACCGGTAATAATACGGGCGAAAATCTACGTTTGGCAATGGCGCAAAACCCTTACTTAAACGTGATGATTCAATCAGGATACTTTGATGGTGCAACCAATTACTTTGACGCTAAATATACGTTATGGCAATTAGACCCAAGCGGTAAAATGAAAGACCGTTTGAGCTTTAAAGGCTACAGAAGTGGGCATATGATGTACCTTCGCCACGCTGACTTAGAAAGCTCTAATAACGATTTACGTGACTTTATACAGGACGCTTTACCTAAGAAAGGGGAAGCGGCTAAATACTAAAATATTTTAAACATAAAATGGCTCTTTATGAGCCATTTTTTATATGCGTTTTTCATATCGTAAACAATAGCTTTTAAGTTGCGTTACTACATCGTTAAAGCATACTTCAAGCTGCTGTATATATTCATTTTTAACTGTTTCGTTTTCTGCCTGTGTTTCTATCTGCTGGCATATATTTGCCAACTCAATAGCCCCCACAGACTTTGAAGACGATTTTAATGCATGGGCCTGAAAAGCCAAATCAACATAATTTTTACTCTTAGCATACGCATTAGCTAATTTAATTTGCTCCCCTGCCGTTTGTAAAAACGCATTAAACACCATGCAGTGCACAGTAGGATCATCACCAAGCATTGCTTTTAGCAGCGTAATATCGAGTTGTTCAAAACTATCTGAAGCTATATTTTCACTATCAGATTTTTCGGAGCATGTACTAACCATTGTTTGAGAGTGTTCCATTAACAGCGACTTTAACTTAACAAGCTCAATGGGTTTGGTCAAAAAGCCATTCATTCCACAACTGTAACAATTATCTATATTGTTTTTGGTAATATTGGCAGTAATTGCAATTATAATTAGTTTATCAAAACGGGTGTTTTCGCGTATTTTTTTAGCTAACCCTAACCCATCGAGTAAAGGCATTTGAATATCGGTTAGTAAAATATCAAAGTGTTTATTTTGTAGAGCTTCCCAAGCTTGTTCGCCATTACTTACAAAAGTAGAACACACTCCAAGCATGGTTAATTGCTGTTTTAATACTTGCTGATTTGTAACCTGATCTTCTGCAACTAAAACCTCAAGCGTAGGAAGAGTGACTGTATCTAAGCTTTGCAGTGTTATTTGAGGAGATTGCTCTTGTGCTGGCAAGTCAGCTTCATCAAAGCTGTTAAAGTTTAGTGTAAAACAAGAACCTTTGTGCTGCTCACTTTGCGCGCTTAAAGAACCCTGCATACGCTCTACCAGTTGCTTAGTTATCACTAAACCAATACCCGTGCCATTTACTTTACTGGTTTCAGCTCCTAAACGGTCAAAAGGTTTAAATAAGCGAGAAATATCATCTGGAGCAAATCCACATCCGGTGTCTGTTACATCTATTTCGCATTGTTTATTACTTAACACTCGGCAATTTATATTAATGCTGCCATTTGGTTTGTTGTATTTAATCGCATTTGAAAGCAAGTTAAGCATCACTTGTTTAAAGCGGCGCTGGTCAATATAAACTCTCAACCCTTCTAAGGACTCTAAACCCTGGGTTTGCAGTGTTATTGAGTGCCCTTTAACAAGCTCAGTGACGAGTTCTACTGACTCCTCTAATATGCTTTTAATAGGCACATAAGAAAAACTAAACTGCATATTACCCGACTCAATAGCGGTCAAATCAAGTACATCGTCTATGAGTAATAGTAAATGTTCTCCAGCTTGATAAATGCTTTTCGCGTTTTCTTTTTGTATTTTATTAGCACTTTCATCATATCCATACAATTGGGCTAAGCCTAAAATTGCATTTAACGGGGTTCTTAATTCGTGGCTCATACTGGCCATAAAATCTGACTTTGCTTTACTTGCTGACTCAGCCTGAATTCGTAATACATTTAATTTTTGATGGTTATTAGCAACCTCATCAACCATGTTATTAAATGCACTTATTACGCTGCCTACTTCATTTTGTTGTTGCTTATCTATATGGCAATCAAAGTCACCTTTGGCTAAACGTGAAAACCCCTGTTTTAACGTCCTCAAAGGCGACGTAACCCTGTAATCCACCAGCCAAGCTAAACCTATAAAAACGATAACTAAAATAATAAATTGTATATATATTAGGGTGTAATGAAGTTTTGAAGATTCGTTTATTTCATTCGTAAAATTAACAACCAAGCTAATATTAGCCAGCGGTTTATCTAAAAACACCACCTGCTGAGATAACAGCATGTCACCGTTTTCATTTGCTCCAACCCAGTTTTCAAGCGGGTATAATTGGTTATTTGAATCCACATCAACAATTTTAATACTTTTCCAATTAGGGCGAGTTTGTAGTTGGCTGTCTATTTCTTCATACAGCTCTGCATACTGCCTAGTTAACAACGGAGTCGTTATAGAGGTCGATAACTGCGCTAAAGAACGCTGTGCAGCCTTTGAAAGCCCATCGTTTACCCAACGCGCTTGCTCAGGTAAGGCGTAAAACATAAAAAGACAGGCCATAAGCAAGCCACAAAGCAATACAACAATAAAGCTTTGTGCCCTTAGACTACGAAACCCTCTAATTTTCAACATAAAATGAGCGCAAGCCCCACTGAGTCAACTGCTGATACTCTGCTAAAGTTGCAATACTAGGTTTAATAATTGGGATACCTGCAAGTAAATGTTTATGCTCTGGGCTTTGCCCAATATCTAAAATAGTTTGTTGCACTTTTAACTGTATTGCAGGATCAACCCTAGGGTGGGCTACAATTGGATGGCGACTAATTTCACGCGTTTTATAAAGAATTTTAAGCTTATTTTGTAAGCTTTCTGGTTGCTGTTTAAATGTGCCCATTACACCACCACCCGCCATTGTTGAGTGCAGCGCTACATTTAAATATACCGATGGATGAGTTTGAACATATACAGGCTTTATTGTAAGCCCGTATAACAGTGCTAAATCAGCTCTCATTAATAATGATGCCCCTAATGCATTAGGAGCAGGGAATGCTATTTCGGCGCCCTCTAGTTGGCTTAAATTATCAATATTACTATTTTTATTTACGAGCAAAATACCTTGCAGCTTACGCCCTGCATCTTTTATTAGTGGCAAATATCCCTGTTTTTCGTACGCTACAACACTATGCCAAGGGTTCATGTACGCAAAGTCGTACTCGCCTTCAGCAAAGGCTTTTTCAAATACCGGAATAGATTCAACTGTAATTAGCTTTATTGATACCCCTGTTTGCTTACTTACTTGCTTTAACAAAGGTTGCCAAATAGCATTTAATTTTTGCGGCTCATATTGCGGCACTACACCAAAGGTATATTCTTGAGCCAATAAGAGTGAGCTGTGCATCAAACATAATATAGCCACTAAATACTTCATCAATTCTCCAAATAATAGCGTGTCATTATTGTTTAAGCGTAGTTAAAGACTACTCAACACACCATAAAATTATTATATATTCGATATTTAGCACTGACCGACTTTGATTACAGGTAGTTTTGGAGTGTATTTTTATGTGTGAGCATATGATCTAAATTAATAAAGATGTTGTAAGTACTTTTTAGGCAGACTTTGTTGCTTAGCCAAGTAGGGATTGATCCATGAGGCAAAGCTGGTTGGTATTTCGTTCATCTGCGCTTTTACTTCAAAAATATTATCACTGTGGCTTTGATAATACACACTTACGCCATTTTTGTTTTTATACAAATGCCATGTTGGCTCAGCGTAAGTGTTAAAAAATAAAGAGTTAAAAAATAACGGATAAGCACTTTTGTAACTGAATTTTATTACAAAAGCGCATCATTTATTTTTGCCAGTAAGGTTCTATGTCAAATGAAGCAAGGCGACTTTGCTCCATGGCACTCACCAAATATTCAGACTTTTGTTCAAGCCATGACTGGATTTTAGCAAGCTGTTCATCTTCTTGCCCTGCACATAGCTGCTTTAAATATTCAAGCGTACTTAACTCATAAATACCATGAGAAATATCAAGCCAAGGCAATCTAAACTCTAGGCGTTCTTCTTTATCAAATAACGATCCTAAGCAGTTACCGCTCAGTAAACTATTTTCAAGTTGAGTGCGCAGGTTTAAATACGAAGCGACATCGAGTGTTTGTTCTTTAGGAAGTAATTCGTGCAGGTTTTTCCAGTCTTTATTAAAAAGCCTACTCGCAATCGACGACACGTTTTGCTCAGCCGCTTGAAGCTCTATTTGCCCCCAATCTTTACGCCACTGTTTATCAATTAACCACGTAGTTAACGACAGTAATAAACGATTATAACGCGCACTATGAAACAGTGCATTTATATCGTCAATGCTTGGCTGTAACTCTTTTAAATCACCAATGACTTGAGTAAGTGCTGGAGCAGCATTAATTTTTTTATAAAAAGCATGGCGTTTAGACGTGTACGTTTTTAATTGAATTGCGTTTTCTACCCACGCTAATTCACTTAATAACCATTTAAGCTCTGTACGTAAATGCTCTGTACTTTCTTTGGATACTATATCGTCATACAACCAAAAAGTATGGCGTATTAGGCTAATGCCATCAGTTACGCGTTTAAGCGTTTTTAAACTTGGCTTATCGAAATAGCATTGCTCGTGCTTTTGCACAAAGCGAATGCCAAAATTCATGGCTTCAACTAAAGCACGTTCTTGGGTAGTCGACTTTGGTAATTGAACAAAACCAATAGATTTGCTTGGTGTTAAAGGTTTTTCATCAGCAAGGCGATAACCACGCGCAGCCTTAGAGTATAATCCTAAACGGATACAGTTTTGGCTAACCAGTACATCTGCAAACGCAAACAACTCATTACGACTGCCCTCAACAAGCTCAATTTCAAGCTCGCTAATAATTTCAATTTTACCCGAAGCCGCAATTTCACCTTTATCGAGTACAACTTCAATTTTAGCGCCACTTTCGGTTTCAATTAACCAAGTACGACGAATAAAGTTAGTACTAAATATTGGATACAAGTTTTTTGAAATGGCGCTTATTTGCATGCCATGAGGCCAAATATCAGCATCAAACGCCATTAAATTAGGGCGGCTTGATTCAATTGGTAAATTGTACTCTGGACGTTGGTGTAAACCTCCTACAACTTCACCTGCAAGCTTTATAGTTTGCTCGCATTCGCTATCAGAACAACGCGTTCTAAAGCCTATATCAAGCGCTCTTAGCTCTCGACTTGGCGTGTCGTAGTATGCATTTTGTAAGCTGCGTGACGGTTTATTCTTCACCGTTTTTGCAAATTGAGTAATTAACGAGGGGATCAGTGGAATAACGGCATCTGATACCAAAAATTTCAGTTCTATCTCAGTATCCATTCGGTTTGCGGATTACCTTTAAAATAAATAAGTGCTCAAAATAAACAAAGCACACTAACAATGCAAATTTTTTAGTCTTATTTCTCTTGTCATATCAGGGGCGAGTTACAATATCAGTCTTGCTATTGAGCTATATAATCCATACTATCTAGCTACTTATGTGAAATAAAATCACGTTCATAACGGACGCAGCTAGATCAACAAGGTAGATAAATGCTAAAACATTGTTTATTAGGGCTACTTTTAACAGCCACGACATTTATGAGTTATGCACAAGAAGCAAAACCTGCAAATTCAACTGATGCAAACACCGCTTATATTATCGATAATTTATATACTTTTATGCGCTCTGGTGCGAGTAAGAATTATCGACTACTCGGCTCTGTAGATGCTGGAACAAAATTAACCTTGTTATCTGCTGAAGAAAACGGCTTTATAAAAATCAAAGATGATAAAGACCGTGAAGGTTGGATAGAAACTAAGTTTGTTACCAAAACGGCAGGCTTACACCAACAGTACAAAACACTAAGTAGCGAAATGAGCACTATGCAAGAAAACCTGCGCCAAGCTCAAATAGAACTTCCGCAGCTACAAGAGCAAAACCAAACTTTAACTGATCAAAACCTGCAGTTATCGGCCCAAATTACTAAGCTTAAAACAACGCTAGAACAAGAGCGCACTCAAAAAGAAGCAGCGAGTTCAAAAGAGAAACGCCAGCTACTTACTTACGGTGGTGCTATTGCGTTTCTAGGCCTATTTTTAGGTATTATATTAACGATAGTGTTGTCGCGTCGTAAGCGCTACGAAGGTTGGGCATAACCCTCCTTTCTATTGAATACAAAAAAGCCGCTTTATAGCGGCTTTTTATTCTCTGTATTTTCATGCAGTTCGAGTTTTGGTGCACTCATACCTTTGAGTAACCGACCAAATATATCAGCGCCGGTAATAATGCGCTTCACATCACTCCACACTAACACCACGTCGTGATCAATGGCCCCATCAAACGATTTATCTAAAGAATGACTAGCCCGTATTTTTAAAATAACTTCACTCAGGCGCATCGCTTCATCAGCAACAATAATAGGTCTATGACAATAATGATAAGGGTCGAACGACTCTGGTTCAAACAAGGCTGAACGTAAAAAGCCGTCAGCATCTACCACTAATAAAGGCCAACCGTCTTCATTGGTAATGATCACCCAGTTATAACCTGACTTATGTAGTTTTCGTAAAAACTCATTATCAGTCGTTAATGTAAGGTCTGGGAAAATAGGTAAATCAAGCTTAGTCGGCAAAGAAATAATAGAGTCTGGGTCAATTATCTCCCCTTCTTTGGTTACGCTTATTTCATCTAAACTAAAAAAGTTAAGTGCGCCAATTCCCTCAACGTGCTGAACATCAGCCTCTTCCGCTTCTATGTGTTTGCGAATAATACCTCTGAGCTCACTTTCAGCAAAATACGTAATCCCTTCTTTACCTAGCCATGCATCGAGAATTAAAGCCGTTGGCTTAGCAACTATATAAAACAGAATTTGATAAAACTTAATGAGTGGTGAAAGTAGGCTCGCCATTTTAAGTGCATTACGCGAAAAATAAGCTTGCGGCGTAATTTCACCAATAATAGTAATCGCGATAGTTGAGAATAAAAACGAACTGGCGCCCATTAATACAGAATCAGAAAGTAGCGTAAGCAGTACGTTTATACCTACGTTACCCCATAAAATAGTCGATAATAAAAAGTTAGAGTCGTTTCGAAGTGCCATCACTTTTATGGCAGCTTCGTTCCCTTTTGTGCTTTCCATTTCGAGCTGGAGTCTGCTTAGCGAAAAAAACGCTAAGTTTAAGCCCGAAAATATTGCCGATTGTGAAATACACAAAGCAATTGCACACCAAATCATGACTTCAAAGGTCATTGTATTTTCCTGTAAGTAATACCAATCCGCTTAATTAAGCGAATTGGTATAAGGCTTATAAAAGCAGTAAACTGCCTAAACCTAAAAAGGTAACAAACCCAACAATATCAGTAACAGTAGTTAAAATTACCGAGCCAGATAACGCAGGATCAATTTTCATTTTGTCTAAAATAGACGGAATAACAACACCTGCTAGTGACGCCGCGACTAAATTCAATAAAATGGCTACCGTTATTGTAATGCTGAGCATTAAATCGTTAAACCATAAGAATGTAAGCAGACCTATTACAAACGCCCATACCAAGCCATTTACAGCGCCAACACGTAGCTCTTTTTTAAGTAACGCATTGCGGTTTGAATCTGTAACCTGTCCAAGCGCTAAACCACGCACAATAACGGTTAATGTTTGACTACCTGCAATCCCCCCCATAGAAGCAACAACTGGCATTAATACAGCTAGTGCTACAACCTGCTCTATAGTTGCGCCAAATAAACCGATGAACCAAGACGCTAAAAAGGCAGTAGCTAAGTTAATACCTAACCATATACCACGGTTTTTAGCACTTTTTCGAACACTTGCGAACAGGTCTTCGTCTTCACGTAAACCACCCGCTTTAGCGGCTGCTTCATCAGCAATTTCTTGGCGTAATTCATACGCTGAGGCAATGGTTAATCGCCCGAGTAATTTATTGTCTGCGTTAACCACTGGCAGTGCCATTTTTTCACTGTGGATCACCACTTCTGCCGCTTCATATAAATCATCATCAGCATGGAGCGATGAAAAGTCATGATTTGCCAATGTCATTAAGTTATCGGTGTCGCTGGCTTTTATTAAATCATTTACCGCAACCTCACCTATTAAGCTGCCCTTACGGCTTACTAAATAAATAACCTCACTGTATTGCGGTAAACCTTTATGTAGCAATTTTTTAGCGCCACCGGCGGTTAGCTTCTCTGATACTTTTAAAAAGTCAAAACCTAACCAGTGACCTAATTGTTCTGGCGGGTATTGCTGCGCTAAATCATATTGTTTGGTTTGCGCTTCATCGAGTTGCCTTTTTGCATACTCAACAAATCGCTCTGGTATAACTTCTTCAAGTTCCAATAACTCTTCTACATTCACTTCATCAAGAAGCTTAAAAGCCTCAGTGTCTTCTAGTGTTTGCAGTAACCACAGACAACTGTCTTCACTTAAATTAACAAAAATTTCGTGTTGCGTGTCTTCGTCAAGTAATTGCCAAATTTCAAGTCGCTGTTCTTTTGGTATCGCCTCAAAAAGTAATGACAGGTGCTCTGTAGAAAGCGTCAACTGCGCATCTGCTAATAATTTATTTTTACGTTCTGTTGTATCGCATTGCAATAAATCATTTATGAGTTGTGGAAGCTGGTCTACCGGATACTCAATCATCTTAAAACCTTAAATTTAAAAGCGTACATTACTCACAGTTTACTTGAACAATAAAAAATTGCAGAAAAAACGTGAACTTATTAAGCATGCGCATGCTATTTTTGCGCATTGTATGGGCAAACTAAATGCAGTACTAATATTTATTTTAAAAAATTAAAAAAACAGTAAAAGGAATTGTTTTTAAGAGATTAAACGACAAGTAAGCAAACCAAAGGGATTACTTATAATAAAAAAAATCCCATATTAGCCAGGCTAATATGGGCAAAATCACACAATGAATTAGGTGTTTTTAAATTACGGTTTGTGCTTTAAATTAAAGTCTATCGGTAATATTTCGTACTAAATCAGAATCTACAAATTGAGTGATAAGTGCAGCGCCCCACGCATAGCCACGCTGTATTGGGTAACCTTTAAAAATCCAGCGTTTACGCACGTGATTAAAGCGCTCTAAATAGTCTTGCTTTTTTTGAGGCAGAGGTTGCTCGCCCAATTTATTCCACGCTTTATATACACCTGACATGTCAGATCCTCGCATAAAGCGTTGCAACCAGCGCGGAAAACGTGAAAAGCTAATAGTGGACTGAAAATCAATAAAATAAGGTTTACCGTCTGCGCCACATAAAATGTTACCCATATTACGCAAGTCTAAATGCACGATGCCTTTACGATGCATTTTCGCTACTTGACGCTCAAGCTCACTAAAAAAGCTTACTGGTAGCGTTTTGTTTTCATGAATTAAAACGCGCAGTGGCGTGCCTTCAATATAGTTATAAGCTACGGCTATCGGCGATAATCTACAAAAGCGGTTAGCGACGGCATCAAGCTCAGCTAAACGGCTCAATCCTTTATACTCTTGATTTACAGATAGTCGTGCAAATGTTTTGCGGATAAACCACGGGCTTTGGCTAAAGTCTTTAACAATTAAATCAAATTCATTATCTTTATATCGATACACAATCGCGTTAGCAAAACGCCCCTTATGGACAACACTTAAGTGATGTTGCATAAAAGTATGTTCTGGATATTGCTGCTGTAATTGTACTAACAAATTATTTTCAATCATAACAAACCTAACAAGATGATAACTTTGATTGCCTAGGCAACCATGTTATCAAAGTTAGATTCTACGCACAATCAGATCAACTAATTAGCACGCTAACTTTCTGTTGAAACAGTATCGCTATTTTATTGATAATCTATTTGTGTGGGGGAATTTCGGGTAATATATCTAGATTATTTATAGCTTTGAATAGTAAGTCGATTATTTGATTTTTTTCTGGCTCTGAAAAACCATTTAATGCTTGCGCATAGACTTCGTTCACTACAGGCATTATTTCTGGACAAAGAGCTTTACCCTTTTCACTTAAACACAAAATAGTTGAGCGCTTATCAAGCTCGCATTGCGTTTTAATAATGAGTCCTTTTTCTTCAAGTCGGTTTAGTAAACGGCTCATAGCACCACGATCATAAACCATATACTCGCAAAGTCCTGCAAGCGTATTAACCGACTCTCTCGCAAGTAGTACTACCACAATATATTGCGCTGAAGTTAAGTCCATAGGAAGTAACTTGGCATCAACATGAATGGCTAATCTCGAGCGTAAAAAAGACACTAGACGCCCCAAGTCTTGCTCTGGCGCTAACTCTTCGCGAGTACAACGTTTAATTGATGGCATGTTTTGCATGGTTATTCCACTGTATAGGTATATTTGCATGCTGATAGACCTTAACGCATACAAAAAATTCAATAATTTTTATAAAAACTAAGCAGCTAAAACTAAGCCACAAAAATAAAGCCGCAATCAGCGGCTTTATTTTATATAGTTTAAAATTTTGCTAAATTTTAAACTGACCAACAAGCTGGCCTAGGTTTTCACCACGCGCCGCTAAATGCTGACCAACAGTAGACGTGGTTTTACTTGAAATAGTTAACTCATTAACTATTTCTTGAATGGCAAATACATTACGATTTATTTCTTCTGTAACACTACTTTGCTCCAGGGCTGCCGTTGCAATTTGCGTACTCATGTCGTTAATTGATCTAACTGAGGTTGTTACCGCACCTAAACTTTCTGAAATAGCACGAGACGATTCAACCGAGCGATTACAACTACTTTGGCTTGCTTGCATTGCAGCTACGGCATCTGATACTAAATTATGTAACTCACTTAACATCTCACTAATCTCTAGTGTGCTAACTTGAGTACGACTTGCTAGGCTTCTTACTTCATCAGCAACAACAGCAAATCCTCGGCCTTGCTCACCTGCTCGTGCAGCTTCTATCGCAGCATTTAGTGCAAGTAAGTTTGTTTGCTCGGCAATTCCACCAATTACGCTTAGTACACTATTAATCTTTTTAGATTGATCACTGAGTGAATCAACTTGTTCAGCGGCTAGGTTTATCTCGCCCATTAGGTTGGACACCTCACTGAGTGAAATATCAACACACTCTTGAGCCTTAGCAACTTCTTGCGTTGCCGTTTGGGTTGATTCTGCCACTTGATTCGTATTTTGGGCCACCTCATGAGAAGTAGCTGACATTTCGGTAATTGCCGTCGCAACTAGGTCTGTTTCATGGTTGTGATTAAGTAGCTTGTCTTCAATTAATCGTGTTTGTGTATTTATATCACTAGAGGCTATTTTTACATCGTGTGTTACATCAACCACATTGGCAATTATACCGTGAAGCTTACTTACAAACATATTAAATGCTTCGCCAAGTTGGCCTATTTCATCGTTAGTATCAATATCTAAACGTTTGGTTAAATCGCCCTCACCCTTTGCAATGTCGTCAAGGCTTTGCGCCATGCGTTGTATTGGTTTTACCATTGTATTTGCAGCAACTAACGCACATATAATTGTTAACACAACCCAAAACAAAGCAATTAGCAACAAGGTCATTACCTTATCATTCATGTGCTCTTGCATTGCCGTTTGGTATTTAAGTAGTTCAGCGTCTATATCATCCATATATGCGCCAGTACCAATCATCCAGTTTGTTCCTGGGATCATTGCTGCGTAGCCCATCTTTTCAACTAAGCCTGTGGTATTTGGTTTTTGAAAATGATAGTTAAAAGCGCCGCCGCCATTTCGAGCCTGTTCTAGTAAACCCACTATGATTTTTTTACCGTTAGGGTCAGTCATTCCTATTTTATTTTGCCCTTCAATAGCATCACCTAATAATGCATGAAAAACACTAACGCCATTTGTGTCGTATATAAAAAAGTAACCGCCTTGACCAAACGTTAAGTCTCTTAAAGCGTTTTTAGCATCTTGCTCAGAGCCATTTGCTATTTGATAGCGCACAATTTTACTGGCAATTTCCACCTCGGTGCTTAGCAACGTTTGTTTGTCACTTATTAGTTTAGTTTGAAATGAATCAAAGTTTTGTTGCTGATTTTTATTCTCTAAATAATAAGAGCTCAGCATCAAGCTAATCAAAAGTAGCATTAAGGGCAATATAGCTAATAACAACAGTTTGTTTTTCAAGCTTAAATTACTCATTATTTCTCCGGGGTATATAAATGCATATATAGCGACAATAGCCAAAAATTAAATTACGGCTGTTTACATTGTTTTATTGGGTTTAAAAGCATAGTAAATAAAAAAATTGGTGGGAGTAAACTCATACCATGCTCAATTAGCTGATATTATAGTCACAAGGAAGGTATTTGGACACTAAAAACACTGAGACCTTCGTATTAATTAATATATAATTTGCCACTCTTTCATTAGAGATTTAAAGTTCTAGCAGCTGCATTGATCCAAACTTAATTTTATAGCGTACTAAGACGATTAGTCACCATCTATGTAATGAGTTAACGCATGACTCATGTTAGTATTGATTTTAGGTTCATATAAATAATGAACATATAGATATTAAACTTCCATTAACATATAATAACCCTATATTACTAATACCAAACAACTAGAAAAATCGGAACGCATCACTTTGAGTCACAGTTATAATCTAATAAAAATGAATTATTAATGAAATATATTTTATACCTTGCACTTTTAGTGTCTGCTCATGCATTTTCAGCTCCTGTAAATAATAGTATCGCTTTTTACTACTCAGCGCCGATGCCATTAGCCGAAATGACCTTTTATTCTCGAGTTGTAGTCCAGCCTGATCTTGTGACTGAGCACGAACTTAATTGGTTTAAACAGCGTAATATTGCTGTCTATGCTTATTTAAGTGTTGGTGAGTCGTTTATTGAAAGTAAGTCTTCACTCGCAGTTAACCCTAACTGGAATAGCCATATTGCCGATTTAGCATCAGCACATTGGCAACAACATATTAAAAGTAGCGCTGCGGCATTAAAAGCACGCGGCTTTAGCGGCTTATTTTTAGATACCCTAGATAGCTATCAGCTATTAGATGCTACACACAGTAAACCCGATCAACAAGCTGGGTTAGTCACCATAATAAGCTCACTATCTGAGACTTTTGATAAGCACCTTATCCTCAATCGGGGATTTGAGTTATTGCCTAAACTCGCTAATTTAGCAAGTGACTTAGTTGCTGAGGGTTTGTATAGCCACTTCAATCCAACCGACAATAGCTATAAAGTGACCAACAAAAACGACCAAGATTGGCTAAGCGCACAATTAAAAACAGCACAAAGTTTAGGCCTCAACGTCCAAGTTATTGATTATGCAAAGCCCGGTAATCGCCTTACTATGGCACAAAATATTATAGACGCAGGTTTCAATCCGTGGGTAACCGACGGTCACTTGCAAACGTGGGGCACATCATCAATTACGCCGATCCCTAGGCGCATTTTAATCCCTTATAACAGTAACGTAAAGCCACTCATATACACTACCGTACACTTAAAGCTTGCGACCATGATTGAGTATTTGGGGTACATACCTGATTACATAGATATGGCAAAACGCGACTTACCTTTGGTTGACCCTAGCTTACATGCCGGTATTATTTCGTGGACCTCAAGCGATGCATTTTACACCCCAACACTTACCAATTGGCTTGAAGCTAATTTAGGTGTTGTGCCAGAACTTATTTTAGGCGAGTTACCACAGTCTACTAAATTACTATTTAGCATGGGTATTGAGTCGTTAAACACACTACCTGAAGGTCCATATAAACAAGATAGCTTTGCACCTTGGCTCAAAGGAGAATCCACAACACCTCCCCCTATCGTTAAACCATATTTACTAAAATTAGCAACTAATGCGACTCCTTTAATTACAATAAAATCAGCTGATAACACGATAATTGTACAAGCGGCTAAAACTAAATATGGCGCAGTCGTGGTTGCTCCTTGGCTAATTGATACATTTCCGATGGAAGGCAGCAAATGGGTTATTGATCCACGTACACTACTAACTCAGGCTATGGAACTACCACCTATATTAGTGCCAGATACAACCACCGAAAGCGGCAGGCGAATGCTTACGCTGCATATAGATGGAGATGGATTTACAAGTGTTGCCCACTATGCGGGTAGGCCTTATTCAGCAGAAGTAATTCGAGATGAAATAATTAAACACTACAAACTACCGTTAACGTCCTCAGTGATCCAAGCTGACATTGAAGAAGGCGGTATTCACTCTAAACAAAGTGCCAAACTCGAAGACATTGCGCGTAGTATTTTTAAGCTGCCTTACGTAGAAGTTGCTTCACACACCTATAGCCACCCCTATTTTTGGACTGCTCTATCTGGGCGAAAAAAAATAGATGAAGACGACACTGATTACGGTTTTCATCTAGATGTACCTGGCTACAACACCATCAGCCTTAAAAAAGAAATTACAGATTCGATAAAATATATTGATGAAAAACTCACATCTAAAAATAAAAAAACAGTGATGATGTTATGGTCAGGCGATGCAACACCTGGTCCTAAAGCGCTTGAACTTGCTCGTGACGCAGGTGTGTTAAATGTCAACGGTGGCAACACTGATGTAAATTCCGATAACCCTAGCCTTACACATATATCACCTATTGGCCGCCCTGAAAGAGATTTGCTGTATCAAATTTATGCCCCCATATTAAATGAAAATGTTTACACTAACTTATGGCATGGCCCTTATTATGGCTTTAGACGCTTAACTGAAACTTTCGAAATTACAGAAAAGCCATATAGGTTAAAACCTTACACTATTTATTATCACTTTTATTCAGGTGAAGTTCTTGCGGGACTAGACGCTCTTAAACACAACATAGATTATGTTTTAGCAAGACCAAATACACCTGTGCATTTAAGCCATTATGCAAAAGTAGCAAAGGATTTTTACTTTTCTGCACTTGCAAAAAACAGTAATAATGAATGGTTATTTAGCTCAAAGTACATTCATACTTTGCGAATACCTACCGATTTTGATGTGCCAAACATAGCTCAAAGTGAAGGTGTATCTGGTGTAACTGAAAAAGGTGACTACATACATATTATAAATAACATAGCTCGCCTTAGCTTTGATCATAGCCAAAATAGTAAAAAACCTTATTTAGCATCTGCAAATGTGGTTGTTAATAGCTGGCAAGTTAACGGGCCTGTTAGCTTTAAAGCGTGGGTACCTGCTTCGCTTGATTTAATGAATGCACGCTCTTGTGAGTTTGTATCTGGTTTGGGTGAGCACTTTAAAGGTATTAACCGAGGTAAATTAACACATTTCAAAATACCTGCAGGTGATTTTTATGGTTACCTTAACTGCGACGGAGCCGCACTATAATGAATACTACAAAGCGCCCTCAGTTAATTTCAGTAAAAACAATATTAGCGATATTAGCCGTAAGTTGTTTTGCACTTTATGCATTATTTCCACATACCTTATTTTTTGAAGATGATGCACTTTCACAAGACTATACCTTTGAGAAGTCTTACCTTAATGCAGCGCTCAATACAGAGCCCGACAACGAAAAGCTACGCGCAAAATTAGTTGAGCTACATATAGGGCTTAGTGAGTATTCACAAGCTACTAACGAGCTTGAAAAGCTACCTAGAGGTGAGCGCAAAGCAACACTTGAAATAAAGCTGCTCTACTCATTATGGCTAGCAAGCGGTGCTAAAGTTGACGACCGCTTTGAAGAGTTGTCTTTAAAAATTGGTGCTCATAAAAACTGGAACGAACAAATATTAACTATTGCAAAAGCAGTTGGGTTAAATGCAAAAGTTGCTCAGTACTATCAAAAAAATAAACAGCCTCTCCTTGCAGCCGATTACTGGTTAAGCGCAGGCGAACCAGACAAAGCATTCGCTATTTATAAAACAAATATAAATGCTGATATTGCAGCTAAAGCGATTGAAACTGCACTTGGTGCAAATAACCCGATACAAGCTTATGCATGGTGGAAAACCTATGGCGACCAAGCTAATATTAAACGCACACTTTATTTGGCTAACTTAGCAGGCAATACAGAAGATGCGGCTCAAGCCATTGAAAGTTTATTAAAAGCTGAGCCAAATAACACAGAGTACTTAACACAAGCGATGCACCTGCGTTTAGCAAATGCAAATGCAAAAGGGGCAGAGCAATTACTCGCAAAGTTATTACTACAAAGCCCAGCTGACAAAGAGCTACATTTATTAAATTGGAAGATAAAGCGCTGGCAAAACAAGCCTAAAGAAGCACTTCGAGAGTTTAAATGGCTAATGTCTAACAAAGCTGTAACTCCTGCGATGCTTACCGATAGTATTAACGATGCCACCGCTTTATATTTATACCAAGACGCTAATGATATATACGAATATAAAGCCCAAAATAGAAATCTAAAAGGTAATGGCTTTGCTAATTGGATGCAAGCTAACGAATTTATTGGTAACACAAAGCAAGAATTAAATAATATTGAACGCTTTGAGCAAATAAATGGTAAAAGTGCATTATCACAATATTGGAAAGCAAAAGTACTTCACGATACTGGTAATTTAAAAGCATTAAGAGCTTTGTGGCCTACATATAAAGGGCCTAAAAATGAAGAAGATTTACTTTGGATTGCCCGCGCATTTTGGCTAGATGATGACTTTTCTACAGCTCTGCAAGTACTAAAAAACAAACATGAAAGTTCTGACGATGAGTTTTGGAGCGCCAATGTTGACATGGCAATGCGAGTTAAGGACAAAGCTCATGAGCTATATGCATTAGAGAAGTTACAAAAAATAAGTCCTTTGAGCGTAGGCGACATGCTGCACTACCAACAACTGCGCTTTGAAGGTCGGCCTCAGGAGCTTCTTGATTATTTATGGAAAAGTGAGTCGCAAACTGACCGTCAATTGATTCAAATTGCATTATTAAGCACACAAGTAAATGATGCTAAATCAGTTGCACGTATTCATGCTGAACTTGATAAGCAGCGCTACAATAAAGCTCTCTACCCTGCTTGGTTAATTCTTTCAAATTGGTATCAAAACCAAAGTGATTTAAATTCAGCTTATACAACTTTAAACCGCGCCGCTAAATTAAGTGAATATGACTCTGATGTTGTGCTGGCACAAGGTTGGTTAGCGCTGCAAATGCACGACACCGTGATGATTAGCCGCATTTTAGCTCGCTATTCTCAAAGCGACCCTTCCTATGCGTGGACCCAGCTATTAGCAAGCTTATCTATTCACGAAAAGTCATATAACAGTGCTTACTTTTATTTGCGTAAATTAGCCATTGCAGATCCAAGCGATTTAACAACACTGGTTAACTTAGCCGATGTAATGAAGCAACTTGGTTATTATGCAAATGCTGCTGAACTTAATCACTATTTACTGCAACACTTACCTAAAGATAAATATGCATACAGAGGCTTAATGTTCCGCTGGGCGGGCGCGATGGCTGTTCCTCATTTAATGCAATTAAACACAATGGAAGAACTTGCCCCCGACACTATTGGTGAGCCCCAAACAAACTGGTGGTTAGCGCGCAGAGCTGCACAAAAATTAGAGCCATGGCAAAAACTACAACTTTATATGACCAACGGCGAATTTAATAAAGCGAAACAACTATTAGCAGAAGGCTCACTAAGCAAATTAGATGAACTAAACGCCCTACTCTATCTAAAGCAGCCATACGCAACAATGCAGCGTTGGTATGAAGAACTGACTGGTGAGCTTGACGAATCACAATTGAGCTTACTTAGAAATGCACGTGCATCCTACTTTAGGGCGCTTGAAATTAACCTATCGCCAGAGGCTGGTTTAAACAGTAGCCAGTACGATGTAAACGTTTATTTTCCATATGCTAATGGGCAATGGAAATTAAGTTTAAGTAATCAGCAAAATCTTGATAACAACGGATTACTGTTTGCGATAGAAGATAAAATGACATTTGGTCGTTGGTATTTTGATGCAAAAATAGATTCTCACCAAGGCAGCTTAGTTAGCCGCCAAGGTCTTAGCTTAGACTCTCGTTATCAATGGGATTCGCGTACACAGATAGGTTTAAAGCTTGAATATAATGTTGAAAACCGCCAATCAGAAGCGCTACTTAGTTATGCTCAACTAGATAAAGCCACGGCCTATGTTAACTACAACATTGATGGTAGACAAAACGTACAACTATCAACAGCAGCGATGTCTTTTTCTCGAAGAGACGATGGCAGCTCACTCATTAATGGCCAAGAATATAATGCACGTTACCAGTACAGCATTTTAAAAGATCGCCCAATTTGGAACGCTTATTTTAGTGCACAATGGCAAGACTTTGAACGTGTAAATGCATTAATAAATACAGACACAAGACCTCTAAGAGTTGACCTTCAACCATTTAGGCGCTTTGCACTAGGCACCTCATTTGCCTCAACGGGTTCGTTAGAGCCGCCTTATTTAGGCGCAAACCCTTCATGGCTATTCGATATAAGTACTGGCTATCAAACACTTAACGATACAGTAGATGTATCTGTTTCGAGTGGCGCAGGTTGGTCTGTACTAGGCGATGATTTATTTAAATTACAGCTGGGTTACCAAAGTAGTAATAAAGTGGGTAACTCAGATACACAATTACAATTAGGTTATTACGTACATTTTTAATGTTAGGAGAGAGTATGTTTCGTTTAATTATACCGTGTTTGGTATTACTATTATCAGCATGTACCACCAGCAGAGTTGCTGATGATGTAGAGCTTAGCCCTTTAAAAACAGTGGCATTAATGCCACTTGTTAATCATGCTCAAACACCGCTTGCAGGTGAGCGTGCTGAAGATATTTTAGCCAGTATTTGGCAACAAAATAAATTACCAACTCTTATACGTGCACCTCGCGTTAACACCAAAGAGCTTCCACCACTGGACGATCAATACCGCTTAGACAATGCTATGCAGTGGTTAAACACTCAACAAGCTGACTATGTATTAACAGGCAGTATTGAAGAGTGGCGCTACAAAGCTGGCCTTGATGGCGAACCCGTTGTTGCACTTACATTATCACTCACTGTAACTGGACAAACAACACCGATTTGGACCGGTACTATTGCTAAAAGTGGTTGGGGCCGCGATAGCATTGCAGCAACAGCACAAGATGTGATTGCCGATTTAATTTCTTATATAGAGGTTAGTGAGTGAAAACACATTTCCTTAGACCAAGAGACGTTCCTGAGCTACAAATATGGGCTGAGGTATTTATATTTACCGCGCTTGCTTTAGGGCTGCCTGTATTATTTAACGCAGAGGACCCATTTTGGACTGAGGGAGGGTTTTCGTGGCCTGTACTTGGCCCACTTTTAGTTTCTCTACGTTATGGCTTTTCAAAAGGCTTTATTAGTATTTTATGTTTGCTTGTTGGCCAACTTTTTTTACTTCAAGCAAATATTTTATCACCACAAACCGACTTCAATATTAACGCCATGATTGGCTACATTATTGTAATTATGATCACAGGTGAATTTAGGGATGTGTGGGAGCGCACTAATCAACAACAAAGTATTCAGCTTGAGTACGTAACCGATCGCCTTGAAACATTTACTCGTCAGTATCACTTAATTAATTCATCTCACGATAGAATAGAGCAAATGTTAGCTGGCCATACGTTAAGTTTGCGTGAATCGCTACAAGCAGTAAGAACCTCTATCGGGCTATTAAAAGAAAGAAGACTTGATAGCGCAGCGCAAAAAATAATCGACCTGTTCGTTGAATATGGTTTATTAGAAAGAGCGGGTTTATATAAAGTTGAAAATGACACTGTTTTAGAGCCACCACTTGCCTCTATTGGCAAAATGAGTCAAATAGCTGAAAACGATCCTCTTATACTAGCGATGATTGAAGAAAAAGAATTAGTATCAGTAAAAGACGCAAAAATGGCATCAGGTATAAGTAAATACCATATGGCGATTCCACTTATCGACGTAAATAACACAATTTATGGCGCTATTTTAGTTGAAAGAGTACAATTTTTTGCACTTAAAAATACCACTCTTACACTACTTGCAGTTATGGCTGGGCATATTGGCGACCTACTGCGCCATGAAATAACAAACCCAGTAATGACTTATGAAGAGTATCCATACTTTATTCGCCAAGTTAAACGTGCGAATAAAGAAGCAAAACGATACAACATTCCATCGCAGCTACTAAAGATAAAAGCTAATAATATTACTGATAAATCCACTCAACTTATGAGTTATTTAAGTGAAGCACGCCGTGGTTTAGACATTTATTTGTACGATAATCAAAATCAGGTATTACTGCTATTGATGCCATTAGCTGATGAACTTGAAAAAGCAGGGTTTATCGCCCGAATGAACACTTGGTGTAAAGAGCGCACTGGTAGCACTTTAGCTGAGCTTGATATTGTTATTGAGCAGCAACTTGCACTACCTATAAGCTCAGATGACATAAAGAGATTGGTTTCACTTTCATGATTATAATTATTGTAGCGGCTATATTAGGGTGTATTTGTCAGTACTTTGCACTAATAGAAGTACTGGAAACACCTGATTGGTTTTTAGCTATATTATTGCATGCTATTGCTAGCATCTTTTTTGCTATTGTTAGTTATGTTTTTATACCTAAAAAATACAAAACGACTCCTTATAGCTCTTTGCTACTCATGTTTTTATTATTGTTTACATTACCAGTACTTGGAATTATAGGTGTTGTAGTAGCACTTACATTTGCTCTTTGTAAACCTCTCAAGAATGACGAGATAGAAATAGAGGAGCATAAAATACCTGAGCTTCCTTTTGAAGCCAGAGCAATATCAGCAAATCCAACCTATTCAATTGGCGGACTTAAAGCAATTTTGAAGCACGCTAATGAGCCAAACAAGCGTTTAAGTGCTGTAATGGCGGCTCGTCACATGAGTGACTCACAAGCTATTCCTATTTTAAAGCTAGCACTTAAAGATTTAGAAGATGATATTCGACTACTCGCCTACTCAACCCTTGATGGTAAAGAAACCAAACTTAACGAAAAAATCAGTTTGTATCAGCAAGAAATAGCAGTTACAACTAATCAGCCAAAATTGAGTCATTTACAAAAACAGCTAGCCGAACTTTATTGGGAACTGAGCTATTTAGGCTTAGCCCAAGGCGCACTGCGTAAATACGTTTTAGAAAAAGCAGAAGCACTTGCATTGCAAAGTATTGAGCACGTAAAAACACCCGCAACTTTTATATTTTTAGGGCGTATATCTTTAGCCTTAGACAAATACGAAATAGCCCATGAGTATCTACTTAAAGCAACTGAGTTTGGTATGGCAAGGCGCCATGTATTGCCTTATAAAGCCGAAGTTGCCTTTTGTATGAACAAGTTTGACGACTGTAAACGCTACTTAAAAGAACTCCCAGAACAACCTAAGGGCAGTGAATTACGTCATTTGCAGGAGTATTGGCATGAGTAATAAAAATGCAGACATTTTACTGCTTTTAGAAGGCACTTACCCTTATGTACGTGGTGGCGTATCTAGCTGGGTTCATCAAATAATTGAAGGGTTACCTCATTATAACTTTGAGCTTGTTTTTATAGGTGGAGCACCAGAGCATTATGGCGAGATTCAATATACTTTGCCTAAAAATGTTACAAAGCTGCATGTACATTATTTAGTGGAAAATGACACTTCTGAAATAAAAGCCAAGCATGGCGTTAAATATAAAAAAGAACTCTTTGATTTTTGGCAGCAGCTACAAAATTATTTTAGAGATTGTGATGAGCCCATCCCAACTGATTTATTAAAGTTTGCATTTGAGACTTTGGCTAAAAAAGACGGTATTAACGAAGCCGACTTTTTATATAGTGAATCATCGTGGCAAGTACTCACCAATTACTATTCAACTTTTTGTGATGAATCCTCTTTTATTGACTTTTTTTGGTCATACCGCAATTTATATAAACCGCTATTTAAAATAGCCGAAATTGCACGCGGACTTCCAAAAGTTAAACTTATTCACTCAATATCTACTGGGTATGCTGGTATTTTAGGATCTGGTGCCAGTGCAATAAGCGATACTCCCTTTTTGTTGACCGAACATGGTATTTACACCAAAGAGAGAAAAATAGATCTTATTCAAGCCAGTTGGATCAAAGAGTCTGAGCAAAGCCTAGGTAAAAACTTAAATACCGAGATGGGCTTTATTCGCCGTATGTGGATCAGCTTTTTTGAGCAAATCGGCCGAACAACATACCAAGAAGCAGATAAGGTCATTTCGCTATACGACGGTAACAGGCAGCGCCAAATAAAGGATGGTGCAGCGCCTGAAAAAGCATTTGTTGTACCTAATGGAATTAAAACAGTGCGCTTTATTGAAGCGCTTAAGCAGCGTCCAAAACAGATACCATCGGTTGTTGGATTAATTGGACGTGTAGTGCCTATAAAAGATATTAAAACCTTTATACGTGCGATTAAAGAGGCACAATCGATGCTGCCTGAAGTAGAAGGCTGGATCATCGGCCCTTATGAAGAAGACCCGCAATATTACAAAGAGTGTGAACTACTTGTAGGCAGTCTTGATTTACAAAGCAGTGTAAAGTTTTTAGGTATGCAAGATATTACCAAAATTTTGCCTAAGCTCGGAATTGTAGCTTTAACCTCGATTTCCGAAGCGCAGCCTTTAGTACTTTTAGAAGCAATGGCGGCCGGTGTGCCTGTACTTGCTAGTGATGTTGGCTCGTGCCGCGAAATAATCGAAGGCGGAACCGATGAAGATAAAGCATTAGGTAAAGCCGGTGAAGTTGTCTCAATTGCTTCACCTAGCGAAACAGCACAACAAATATCAAACATGCTAACAAATGAGCAAGTTTGGCTTGAGTATCAAAAAAGTGGTTTAGACCGCGTACAAAAATTTTATGACGAGAGCCACATGTTTGCCCGTTACGATAAACTTTATAAGGATACAATGGCATGGCCGGAATAGGTTTTGAGATACGAAAAATTCTCAAAAAAAACACCCTGCTCTCAGTTTTTGAAGCATACGGCTACGCGGGCTTAATAGGCTCAGGTCCTTGGCTGCTCTCTATTGTAGCATTAATGCTAATTGGTATTTTAAGTTTAGGCGTTGTATTACCCAAAGTACTTATTATTCAGTTTTTAACGCTTGTTACCTACATGATGGCAGCTTCACTTATTTTAACGGGTGGCTTGCAGTTATTATTAACTCGATTTATTGCAGATTTGTTTTTTCAAAAAGAAGAGGCAAAAGTACTCCCTAATTTACTTGGTGCGCAACTTATAACAACAATAGCCGCATTATTGGTGGGCTTGGCTGTATGGCCTATGCTCCCTATACCCGTTGTTACTAAGATTATAATTTTAGGTGCCTTTGTAAGCTTATGTAATCAGTGGCTTGGCGCTATTTTTCTATCGGGTATGAAAGAATACCGGTTGATTTTGATTACCATGCTAAGTGGTTATGCCTTTATGGTACTGCTTGCATATTTATTAAGAGACTGGCAGTTAGACGGCTTGTTTTTTGCATTTTTCGCTGGCGAAGCACTGCTCTTTTTTAGCTTTTTATTTATGATTATTCGCCGCTACCCGGGTGAAAAACTTATAAGCTTTGACTTTTTAAGCAATAAAAAAGTGTATTACAGCCTGTTCTTTTGTGGTCTGTTCTACAATATTGGCGTGTGGGCTGATAAAATCATTTTTTGGTATTCTCCAAGCACATCAATCCAAATTATTGGCACGTTAAGAGCCAGCCCAATTTATGACTTACCTATATTTTTGGCCTATTTATCTATTATTCCTGGTATGGCAGTATTTTTAGTAAAAATGGAAACCGACTTTGTAGAAGAGTACGACCGTTTTTACACCGCTATTCGTGGTGGCTCATCTCTTGAAGAGATCTACATATTAAAAGACAGTATGATCCAAACTGCGCGTGCTGGTTTATACGATATATTTAAAATTCAGGGTATTACCGTTGCCTGCTTATTATTATGGGGTGAGCAAATACTTACCTTTATTGGTATTGATCCAAACTACAAAACGCTGTTATTTATTGATGTAGTTGGTGTAGGTGTACAAGTTATATTTTTGTCTATTTTGAATATTTTGTTTTATTTAGATAAACGCTCAACAGTCCTATTTTTAGCTGGACTATTTTTGGTAATAAATGTGGTTTTAACTTTGCTATCAATAGCTTTTGGGCCGCAGTTCTATGGATATGGCTTTGCATTAGCAACCATTATTACCTCGGTAGTAGGGTTGTTCTGGCTTTCAAAGCAATTTGAAGATTTAGAGTATGAAACGTTTATGCTGCAATAGACTATTTAAAACTCAATAGAAAACACATTATTTACCAAAAGGTACACGCGTAGAGCTCTTTTATGACTAACGGAGAATAATATGGAAGTAGACTATTTAAATTATTCACTGCAAGAGCTACATGAAGCTTGGATGACAATTGATGATTACACGTACCCAGAGCGTGCGATCAGGGTGATCAGCTTTTGAAAAATGCTGAGGCTAAAGCGACAGAAGATAATTCTTCCAATGCATCTTCTACGTGGGTCGCGTCCGTGCTACGTAATTCAGTAGGCCTAGGCTATATGACCCAAGCTTTAGCGATATATTACTGGAAGAAAGTAGTGCAACAATGAAAGAGCAACGTGTGATAAAACTCATCGCAAAAAGAGAAAGTATTGACCACTAGCAAGTGCTCAATACTTTTAAATAAAGTGAAGCTCAACACTATCCATTAGTCTGCACTTGCATAATCCCTGTGTAACTAAAAATAGTTAAGCTGATGTAACTACTTACTCACCCAACGCGCTTTAAAACCTCTCGTATCAACATGTATAAATGCGCCCCTGTGCGACTTAGGCCCATAAATACCTAAACCACCTAACAAACCTTTAAATGATTCACGTCTAGCTAACGACTCCACTATATCAGCCATAGCTTTAGCGTCACCAATTGAATAGTTACCGTCATTATTTATGTCATCCATGCGGTAGTTGCCATCGTTATCTATAAAAATATCGGCAGCATCACCAAATACGTGTCGGCTAAGTTTTACATTGCCAATTGATTTATTGTAGTACGGAGTTCGGTAACCGCTCATAACCACCATATTACTGACAGGTATGTTTTCTAAAATGAGCTCTTTGCGTATTTTTTCTAGTTTAAGTAGCAACTTGTTTTGTAAAAATAAATACTTTGGGTGCTTACTTCGCTGCTTACTAACAAACTCTTTTAGTGAAAAGTGAGGTGAAATTTTTACGTTTTCATTTTCAGGCGTTACCTCAACAAATCCATCGGGCACTATGTAATGTGCAGTGTCTTTAATCTGTGGAGGCTTAGGGTAGTGGCCAATGTGATAATACTTGAGCTTTCCTCCTTCAACGTGGTCTGCGGGTACTTTTACAAAAACGTTAATTTTCATACGCTGTTTTTTATCGGGCGATTCAATAATTACCGTTGTTAAACCAGGCTCTTTGGGTGCTTGCCATTGCCAGCGGTTAGTGTCTGTAAGCTCGGACTTTCCTTGAGTATTAATTAAATTGTAGGCTTTTTTTGATTGCGCAAAAAGCACTTCAAACTCAACCTGCTCTTGGGGCATTACGAATACCGAAAACACCGAGTATGGCATAACTATATCGTTAATTTTCAGGCTAAATTCTGCATCTTCAAAGTTAGCTTTATTTTTTATATCAACCACCTGATGCGCTGCTTTTGTTGGCGCTGCAGCAAATACATTATTGCTAAATATAAGTGTGAATATGGCGATAGAAATATAATGAATAAATTGCATAAACCCTCTCATTATTTATTTTTTAACAAAGCGGCAATCACCGATTGTTCATCATTTTTTAATAATGCTTTTTTATCGCGTTGATAAATGTCATCTCTAAAGTTAACCAGCTTATTTTCATCAACCCATGCAGTCCAATAAACTAAATGAATAGGAAGAGGCTTATTTAAATAAAACGTCTGAGTACTGTTTTGAGTACGTGCGTTGTCTATATGATTAAGTGTTTGTGCCTCTCCTTCGTGCTTAATAATTTCACGCGCTAACGAAAAGGGTTGCTCTATCCTTATACAGCCATGCGATAAAGCACGATTTGATTGGCTAAAGCGCTGCTTTGCTGGTGTATCGTGAACGTAAATTGCTTCGGCGTTAGGAAATAAATACTTAACCTCTCCTAGGGGGTTTTCTTCACCAGCACGTTTAACTAAAAAGTGATCAAATTGATATGGCTTAATAGAATCCCAATCAATATTGCTAGGATTAACAGTTTGTGAGTCTAGGTAGCTGTTTTTTCTAATTTCAATATTATTTTTTACAAGGTAGTCAGGATCCTCGGCTACCTTTGGAGCAATTTCTTTAGTAGCGATTGAGGTGGGTATACGCCATTCAGGGTTAACTACAAACTTTTCTATTTCGTCGCTAAATGCAGGTGTTTCCCAACTTGGTTTACCTACAATTACGTTATTTTTTAATTTTACATCGCCCGCTTTTACAAACCGTAAGCTATATTCAGGAATATTTACATACACATATTGCTTATCACTTGCGCCTTCAAAGTTAGTTATTCTATAAAAGTTAAGTTTTAATTTATCGAGTTTTTGCTGTGCGGGCACATTAAGCGATGCAAAAGTACGCTTACCCACTCGGCCATCAACTTTTAAACCATGGCGGCTTTGAAATTGCTTAACAGCTTGCTCTATATCTTTATCAAACGTGCATATAACTTCGTCGCACACATTAGTTTTTAAGTCACGCTCTTGGTATAAACGCTGTGCAAGTAAGCTCACTTGTTTATTATTACTGCCTAGTTCAAGCAATTCATCGTTATATAAGTGTGTAAAACCACCTTTGTTAACTATTTCTTGATACCAATTAATGGCTTTTTCTGTACGTTCAATTAACTGCGCTGAATATTGGTCAAAGTAGTAGGTGTCATCTGCTTGCACGTACTTTTGTGAGTTGTAAGTAGTTAGTGAAGAGTTAGCGAGTACCACACTTTCAAGCTCATTGGCAGCGAGTGTTGGTGCTGAGCATAAGCCGCTCATGCCAATAAACAATGCAGTTTTTAAAGTAAAACCCTTTGCTTTAGTAAGCGCTTGATTTGAAAATGACCCCTTCACTGTGTACCTCCTCGCTAAATATCGTTGATAAATGCTTATGTACTTACCACTAAGTAGTACACTGGAGGAGCAACGGTAATGCCAAATTAAATTTCAACAGTAAACGTTTGAAATTTAATGACTTTTTAAAAACTCGTTTTTTGAACTTTAATAAATTAGATTAGTGAATATGTAATTAATATGCTTAAGTGTGTAAAGTTGCTATGGCAATTAATCTTTTAAAAAAGCTAAAAAACCACGTTCATAACGACTCAAGTACTTCGTTTTTCGTGGTAATGAAAGCGACTCTCTCCACGCAGTTTGAGTATCTTCATCTTCTTTGCACAGCGTAATTAAATCGGGATGCACATAAGATTTACGTGCTATAGCTGGAGTATTACCCAGTTGCTGGGAGACACTATCAAGCATATTTTTTAAAGTAAGTGCTCCTTTCGCTTTAGCTAATTGTTTAAATGCAATTACGCTTGCTCGCCAGGTTCTAAAGTGTTTTGCACTAAACTCCTCACCCATTATTTGCTGAATGTATTGATTTATTTCACTTGATGTAACATTAGTGCGCTCACCCTCATTTATATACTGAAACAAATGCTGGCCGGGTAAATCTTGTAAGTCTTTTATTACATGGCTAAGCACCCTATCGGTTATATTTACTTCACGCTCCTTGCCTGATTTAGCACGGTACTTTAGCTGAATGTTTTTACCCGTGAGTTTTGCATGGCGTGTGCGTAATGTTGTAGCACCAAAACTTTTATTTTGCTTTACGTTACGTTCGTTACCTACCCTCAGCGCACCTAAATCCATAAGCCTTACAACTGCCGCTAAAGTACGTTCAATATTAAGCTCATCACCTTGTAAGTCTGTTTCTAAACGTGCTCTTAACAAAGGAAGTTTATTACCAAATACTCCACATGCTTGGTATTTTTTAGCCTCTTGTTGCGCTCTAAATTCAGGATGATAGCGGTATTGTTTTCGCCCTTTACTATCAAACCCTGTCGCTAAAATATGCCCATTTTCTTCTGGGCAAAACCAGGCGTTTTTATAGGCAGGCGGAAATGCCAATCCATTTAAACGATCAATCACATTTTGCTCTTTTATTTGCTTTCCTATTGGATCGAAGTAAAGCCAACTTTTGTGTTTAAGTTTACGAGTGATCCCTGGCAAATTATCGTCTACATAAATTAGTTTCATTTACCCTCCAGTTATATTTAAGCATGCGTCGAAATATAAAATGTATCACTTTAAAATAACCTTAAACTGAACAAGATTATTGATATATAATAAAAAACTAACAACAACTATAAATACTTAATATATATTAATAATTCTATTTAGGTTTTTGTAAAAGTAGGACGCACTTACGCGCAAGCAACAAGTCTATTACGATTAAACTCAATGCACTTCGCGCTAAAAATAACTACTTGAGATAGATTTATTATCCTAAGTTCAGATTAATTACACTTTTGTCCCCCGTAATTGGGGTGCTGTTTAAATGGAGAATTCAATGGCTTTTGATTATGGATCGATTGATCTTGGACTAAAAAACCCCTTCAAACTGGAAGGTAAAGTAACAGCGCTAAGAGGACTCATTGAGTCTATAGCGGGTATTAGTTTACTTGTTATTGCTGCGGGCTCAGTGAAAGAAGATACAACTGCTGGATGGATTTTAATGGTGTTTGGCATGCTTATTTTAGCATTCGGCATTCGCTCACTTTCAAGTGGTATTTATGCAACTCTTAAGTATTTTGTAGGCAGAAACCACCCTACTTCACTTGCTTATAACTACAGCAAATCACAAGCATCAACCGCTCAAGAAGAACAAAAAGAAGTAGCCTATACAGCGCAATCACTAGAAGAAATGTTGGTTGGTCGTAAAAATAGTACATTTAAAGAGCCTAATGGTTTTTTATCGCGTTTACTACACAGTTTAATCCCTAAGTTATTATTCCTACCTTATCCTATTCGTAATGTTGCTCAGCGCTTATTTGGCTCATGGGTAAGTACCCTTGTTGCACTTATTGCTTATGGCCTTGTAGCATTTGTATCTTTATCGGGTTTTACCGGTGAAGCAGGCGAATTAGCATTTCCTGTTTATAGTGCCATATTAATGTTCTACGTGCTTTTTTCGTGGCGCTCTACGGGTAAACCTATTTCTAGAAACGCTGAAAAAAATATTGAAGCACTTGGTACCGGTGCACTCGCTAAAATTATTTCTTTATCTTTTATTCTACCAATCGCTATTGGTCTTTCTATGTCATGGCTGATGAAAGAACAACACATTAGCAAACAAGAAATAGATGGCTGGATTGAGCAACTACCTAGTCTTCATGCTGGCATGTACTTAGTTGCGATTATTGTATTAGCTACTCTGAGCTGCGCAATTGCTTTTATTATGATTAAAGCGCGTTTAAATGCAGTTACACCTTCGGCTGAAGTATCAGAACTACGTGAAAACTGGCAAGAGTCTGTTCATCCTGACGAAATTTTTATAAACCTTGATAACTTAGTAATGGCTAATCGTCGTTATAAAGAGGTACCTAACAGAGTTTACAGAGAATTAGACCCTAAACTTCAAGAACAAATTGAAGGTAAAGGCGGTTTTAAAGGTGAAATGATCCAAGAAATTCAGCCTAAATTGCACTCAATGGATTTAGGTAAAAACTTCTCGTTAGCAAGGCTAATTTCTTTAGTGAGCGGTAACTTACTTTACATTGTAGCGTTGGCGTTTACTGTATTTTTAGCGTATTCGTTTATCAATATTTATCATTACGTTGACGCGGCAAATATTAGTAGCTTTAAACAAGCATTTAATAACCAACATGTTGTTCAATTTAGTGAACTATTAATGACAAGCTTTCACTTATTGCTAATAGGTATACTTATTAAAGCATTTGCGCAATTGCTAACAAACACAGCTCATTTGTTCTTTGCTGAAATGCAGTTTGAATCACTATTGGTATATTTTAAATGTGAAGGCACATTTACTGAGTCTAAAATATCAACTGGTACGGGTATTCACGATAGTACCCGCTCAGAAAATACGTTAGTACGCAGTAGCATAACGCCTTGGATTATTGTTTCTCGTGTTGTTTCTACTACGTTTGCAGCAACAGGCATGAAAAACCTTGAACATCCTCGCCATATTATGGAAATGCATAAAGACGAAGGTCAATTACAAGCAATCAAAAAAGACGTTATCGCGTTCTTGAAAGACCGTGAATCTATCGCCTCAATCACCAGTGAGCGTGATTTAGGTAATGCGTCACAAATACATCAATTAAACCAACAAACGCGCGCGATACCTACTCAGCAAGCGATAGCGAAAGATGACGAAGAAGCTGCTGGGTATTTAAGACAAGAAGAAAACTTATCTCCTGAACCTAAGGGTTAATTAACCTAAACTCTGGATAAGTAGTATTAATGCCACCTTGTTAAATTAGGTGGCATTTTTTTTAACCTCTATTCAATACTTTTTAACTTTATTACCTCTTTTATACTCAACAACATGATTAATATTGGATTAGTCCACAAAGCCCTTGCTTTATATGCCAAAACACAAATAATGAGGTATTAATCACGGGGTAAGAATGAGGACAATGAGCTATATATTAACCACCCAATGTGCTGACGACGTAGGCTTAATAGCTAAAATCACAGGGCTTTGTCATAAAAACAATTTAAACATTACGCGTAACAACGAGTTTGTAGATAAAGACGCGCAGCGATTTTTCATGCGTACAGAGCTTACAGGTGAGCCACAAAGCGACTTTTTAGACCAACTGCGTGCATTGCTACCACAAGGCGCTAAACTTGCCCTGCATTGCGGCGCAAAAACTAAAGTAGTTTTACTGGCAACTAAAGAAGCCCATTGTTTAGGTGGCATGTTATTAAAGCAATTTGAACAAACTCTTAATATTGAAGTATTAGCTGTAATTGCTAACTATGTTGACTTAGAGCCACTAGCTAAAGGGTTTGATGTGCCGTTTCATGTTGTATCGCACGAAGGACTCACTCGCAGCGAGCACGATCAGAAAGTAGGTGATTTAATTGCCAGCTACAACCCTGATATTATTGGCCTTGCCAAATACATGCGTATTTTGAGCCCTGAATTTGTGGGTCGCTTTGAAGGCAAAATAATTAATATTCATCACTCATTTTTACCAGCATTTATTGGTGCTAAACCTTATCATCAAGCATTTGAGCGCGGCGTAAAGATCATTGGTGCCACCGCTCACTTTGTGAACAACGAGCTTGATGAAGGCCCTATTATTTTGCAGGATGTAACCAGCGTTACACATGCCAATACCGCAGAAATAATGGCTAAAATGGGTAAAGATGTTGAGAAAACAGTGTTTTGTAAAGCACTGCAACTTGCCTCAGAGCATAAGCTATTTATTAATGGTAATAAAACCGTAGTGTTTTCTTAGCATTAATTATTCTACACATAAAAATATGCCAGCATTGTTGCTGGCATTTTTTTGCTCATAAATAAGCAAGTGACTTTTTAAATGTAAATTATGCCTGCTCTATTGGCTCGAGTTTTAATTTAGCGGCAATTAAAACGGCTTGGGTACGATTGTACACGCCGAGTTTTCTAAATATGGCTGTAATGTGTGCTTTTACTGTCGCTTCTGATATGTGCAGTTCATAAGCAATTTGCTTATTAAGTAAACCTTCGTGCAGATATTGCAGTACTCGGTATTGTTGAGGTGTTAATGAGGCAACTTGCGCTGCTATTTCTCGGTCTTCACCTTCAATTTCAGCTACTTTGTTTTTTAGCTCTTTTGGTAGCCATGTATCGCCTTCAAGTATTTGGTTAATTGCACTGGCAATATCATCAGACGATGACGATTTAGGAATAAAACCCATAGCGCCGTAACCCATTACTTTTGAAACTATATTAGCGTCTTCACTACCCGAAACAACGGCAATTGGTAAGCTTGGGTATTCTTCTCTAATACGAATAAGACCATATAAATCACCATTACCTGGCATGTGAAGGTCTAGCAGTAATATATCAAGATCCTCTTGCTCGCTTAACACTTGCAGTGTGCTGTCAAAATCGGATGATTCAAAAACCTCTAAACCTTCAAATTTTGCGCTCAGTGCGCCCTTTAGTGCTTCACGAAATAACGGATGATCGTCCGCTATTAAAAACTGACTCATGGTTCACTCCTAATAAATTCGGCTGCCAGTTAGGTATAAAACCCTTACTGACAGCCGATATACTACGTTTAGAATCAACTTGTAATCAAGTTTTTAACGCACATTTAACGATTTAATCTGTTCTCGATTAGTTCATCGACTACAGATGGATCTGCAAGCGTTGACGTATCACCGAGTTGTTGGTGCTCATTTGCAGCGATTTTACGTAAAATACGACGCATAATCTTGCCTGAGCGCGTTTTAGGTAAACCCGGTGACCATTGAATCATGTCTGGTGATGCTATTGGGCTAAGCTCTTTACGAACCCAGTTACGTACCTCTTTGGTTAACTCATCGCTTACTGTTACACCTTCGTTAGGCGTAATATAAACATAAATACCTTGGCCTTTAATATCATGCGGGTAACCCACTACTGCAGCTTCGGCTACTGCTTCGTGCGCAACTAACGCACTTTCAATTTCGGCTGTACCAAGGCGATGGCCTGATACGTTAAGTACATCGTCCACACGTCCTGTGATCCAGTAATACCCGTCTTCATCACGACGACAACCGTCACCTGTAAAGTAAACACCTGGGTAGGCGCTAAAATAAGTTTGTTCAAAACGTTCATGGTCGTTGTAAACAGTTCGCGCCTGCGATGGCCAGCTATCTAAAATAACTAAATTACCATCTACAGCACCTTCGAGTGTATTACCTTCAGCATCAAATAATGCAGGCGCAATACCAAAAAATGGATGTGTCGCAGAACCAGGTTTTGTATCAGTAGCACCTGGTAATGGCGTGATCATAATGCCACCGGTTTCTGTTTGCCACCACGTATCTACAATCGGACAATTAGATTTACCAATACTCTCGTAATACCACGTCCATGCTTCTGGATTTATTGGCTCACCAACCGAACCTAAAATACGTAAACTATCACGGTTTGATGAAGCAATTGGCTCATCACCTTTCGCCATTAATGCACGAATTGCTGTAGGCGCAGTATATAAGATAGTAACCCCGTGTTTATCAACAATTTCACCCATACGCCCGGCTGTTGGGTATGTAGGTACACCTTCAAATAAAACTTGCGTACAACCGTTTACCAGTGGCCCATAAGCAATGTAGCTGTGGCCTGTGATCCAACCTACATCGGCACTACACCAATACACATCGTCTTCTTTTAAATCAAACACGTATTCATGTGTCATTGATGAGTAAACTAAGTAGCCTCCTGTGGTATGCACAACACCCTTCGGCTGACCTGTTGAACCTGATGTATACAAAATAAACAATGGATCTTCAGCATTCATTGGCTCTGGATCGCACTGCGCTGGTAAATCAGCAACTAAGTCATGCCACCATATATCGTGCTCATTCCAATCAACTTCGCCGCCTGTTAATTGATGTACTATAACGTGTTCAATTGAAGTCACTGTATCTTGTGCAACAGCTTCATCAACGTTTGCTTTTAGTGGTACACAATTACCTGCTCTGCGTCCTTCATCTGATGTAATAACAACCTTAGCACCCGAATCTCTAATACGATCGGCAATAGCTGAAGGTGAAAAGCCACCAAATACAACAGAATGAATAGCACCAATACGTGCACAAGCTTGCATTGCATACACAGCCTGTGGCGTCATAGGCATATAAATCGCTACGCGGTCACCTTTTTGCACACCTAATTTTTTTAAGCCATTAGCAAACTTAGCAACTTCATCATGCAGCTGCTGATAAGTAATACTCTCGCTTTGAGATGGACTATCACCTTCCCAAATAAGCGCAACCTTATCGGCTTTGGTTTTTAGATGGCGGTCAATACAATTATACGAAGCATTGAGGTAGCCATCTTCATACCATTTAATATTTATGTGACCTTTATCAAAAGACGTGTTTTTAACTTTGGTATAAGGAGTAGACCAATCAAGACGTTTGCCATGCTCACGCCAAAAACTTTCTGGGTCATCAATAGATTGCTTGTAAAGCGTATTATATTTATTTTTATCAATGAGAGTCGCATCTTTAATATGCGCAGGAACTGGATAGATACTTTGTGACATCTTAGTCTCCATTTAAATTACTTGCCTTAAGCTTTTATCAAGGATTACTCAGCAGTGCTACATTAAGTATTAGACCTTAGTTGTACACCCCTTCAATTTCCTCATTTGTAGTTTATAATCCTTCTGCTTTCAATTTTTTTACATAAATAATACAACGCGTTAAATGTAAGTGAATACAAACTAATCTGTTCTCAAACCTTAGTCTTATAGACCAATAGGTAATTGAGTAAATATTGCACATATTCAACAGTGTTCTCGTACTCCAAATAAAGATATTTTGTTGTACTTACTAAAATGCTTTATTTAACGAATGAAAATAGAAAGTGAATTGAAAGCCAAATTAACAACCCTTTTTATTCGTAAGTAATACTCGTAGCAAGTAATACAACCTTACATGAAAAAAAGTAACAAATAACAAGTAGCCTATAAAGGACACCACAATGAAATTTACCCCATTAAAAACATTGGCAGCAAGCGCTGTACTATGTGCACTATCAAGTACTGCTTATGCAGCGACTGCCGCAAAAATTGGTGATACGGAATTTACTTACGGTGGATACATTAAGCTCGACTCTATGTGGAGTGATTATTCAGCGGGTGCGCCTGCAGGCTCAAACGTAGGTCGTGACTTTTACGTACCAAGTACACTTACAGTTGGCGACGATAACAGCTCAGATGCCGTGTTTGATATGCATGCTCGCGAGTCACGCTTTAACTTTGGCACAGCCACTGTTATGGATAACGGTAAGACCGTTAACACTAAAATTGAGATTGATTTTTTAGCCTCAGCTGCTGGCGGTAATGAACGTGTATCAAACTCTTATGCTCCACGTATTCGCCATGCGTTTGTGACATACTACGGTTGGTTATTTGGTCAAACATGGTCTAACTTTCAAAACGTGGGTGCCCTTGCTGAAACGCTTGATTTTGTAGGCCCAGCTGAAGGCACTATATTTGTTCGCCAATCGCAAATTAAGTATACCACTGGCGCATGGTCTTTCTCATTAGAAAACCCAGAAAGTACAATTTCTACTACAAGCGGTATGGTAGTAACTGATGATGCATCATTACCTGACTTTACAGCTCGTTACACGCATAAAGCTGATTGGGGTAACATTGTTGTTGCAGCGCTTGCTCGCCAACTAACTTATAAAGTAGGCAGTGTTGATGCAGATGAAACATCTTTTGGTATTAGCGCATCAGGTAAAATAAACCTTGGTGAAGACAACCTTAAATTTATGCTTACTCAAGGTAAAGGCTTAGGCCGTTACGTAGGCTTAAACGTTGCTCACGGCGCAGTACTTAATGGCGATGAACTAGATGCCATTGATTCGACTTCTGGTTTTGTTGCTTACCAGCACAAGTGGACAAGCCAATGGCGTTCAACGTTCTTATACTCATTCTTCTCTGCTGATAACAACACTGATCTATTAGCTATTTCTGGCGATCCGACAGAATCAAGCCAAAGCTATAGCGCTAACATTTTATATTCCCCTGTTAAACGCCTAACATTTGGAGCTGAGCTAAAACATGCTGAGCGTGAAACTGAAAGCGGCGTAGATGGCGATTTAGATCGTTTACAGTTCTCTGTTAAATACTCTTTTTAATAACTAAAAAGCTAACTAATTAAAAAAAAGCGGCCTTGGCCGCTTTTTTTATAAGCGATATTAAGTTCTATATAATTCATAAATTCGTACCCATAATCTCTATATATGACGCTAAAATCCAACAAAATAGAATAATAATAGGTAAAAAACACACAACTCAATTGCAAATCGATATCATTTAGATTAAGTTACGCACTTCTTTTTGAACTAACTGGAAAAACTTATGTCGTCCCCTCAAGTTTTGCGTTTATCTAAATTAAGCTTTGCTACTTCTTTAATCCTATCTGGTTATGCACTTGCTGATGAAGCAACTGTAAAAAATGAACCTCTCGAAAAAATTGCGGTATATGGTCAGCATCACAAAAATTACATAACAGAAGAGGCACAATCGGCTACCAAACTTGGTTTAACAATTAAAGAGACACCACAGTCAATCTCGGTAGTATCACGCGCACTCATGGACGACTTTTCACTAGACGATATAAACTCAGTACTTGAGAGCACGCCAGGCGTAACAGTAGAGCAAATAGAAACCGACCGTACTTACTTTAAAGCTCGTGGTTTTGAAATTACGAACTTTCAAGTTGATGGCTTAGGTATTCCACAAAGCTCAGGGTCAATTCAAGGCAGTCTTGATACTTCAATTTACGACCGTGTAGAAATTGTTCGTGGCGCTAATGGCTTAATGACCGGCGCGGGTAATCCTTCTGCAACTGTAAATATGGTTTTAAAGAAACCAACATATAACACGCAAGCTAATGCGTCTGTGTCATATGGTTCGTGGAATAAAAAACGATTAGATTTAGATGTATCTACGCCAATAAATGAAGAACACGCCGTACGTGCTGTATTTACAAAACAAAAAGCTGATTCATACTTAGATCGTTACGAAACAGATAAAACAATTATTTACTTAGCCTACGAAGGTAAATTAACGGACAGCACACTATTAAGTGTTAACTACGTTAATCAGCAAAAAGATGCTGACAGCCCGCTTTGGGGAGCGCTGCCTCTTTATTATACTGACGGCACACCAACTGACTACGATGAGTCAACAAGCACGGCTTCTGATTGGTCATACTGGAATAACAGTGCAGAGCAAGTATATGTAACGCTTGAACAAAACTTATCAGCAACGTGGGTGGCTAGAGCACGCTATGCTCACATCGAAAACGAGCAAAACTCAGAGTTGTTTTACGTATACGGTACACCAGATAGAGAAACAGAGCTTGGCTTAACCGGTTATGCAAGCCGTTATGACTACGAAGATAAGCACGACTTATTTGATTTGTATGCGAGCGGGAAGTTTGATTTATTTGGCCAAGAGCATGACTTGGCATTTGGTGTTAGCCAAGCAAAAATGGATTACACCGAGCAGTCTCTTTACGATTACACCACAGGCAATGGCTTTCCGGCAATGCCATCACTTAAAACGTGGGATGGGGTAATGCCACAAGCAACACTTGCTGATGGCGTAAATGGAAGCGATATAACGAATGAGCAAAAGTCGGCGTATATATCAACTCGTATCAGATTAAGTGAGCCACTAAGTATACTTGCTGGCGCGCGTTATACGGATTGGGAAACAAAAGGTACAGCGTACGGTGTTGCTCAAACTCGCAATGACTCAGAGCTAATACCTTACATTGGTACTGTATACGACTTTACCGAGTCTTTCTCTGCTTACGCTAGCTACACTGAAACATTTGTCCCGCAAAAAGAACTTGATATAAATGCAAATCAACTCCCGGCAATTACAGGGAAAAGTAGTGAAATAGGGATTAAAGCGCAGCTTCTTGACGATCAACTATTTGTGACATTCGCTTATTTTGATGCAAAACAAGACGGCCTTGCTATTGCTATACCTAACTCATTACCAGATGATACTCGCTACTACGCCGCAGATGGAATTAATAGTGATGGCTTTGAAGTAGAGCTAAGCGGTAAATTTACAGATGATTTAAGTGCAAGTATTAGCTTTAGTAATTTAAATATTGATGGTGATGATTTAGTAAAAGATTACACACCAGAAAACCAACTTAAAATAGCAGCAACTTACCAAGTACCTTTAATTGATGGTTTATCATTTGGTGCAAATTACCGCTGGCAGGATTCAACTAGCCGAGTACAAGTTAGCGATGCTAATGGTATTGCAAGTGTGACGACCCATCAAGATGCCTACGGGTTACTTGATTTAATGGCCACTTACAAAATTACAGACAACGTAGGCGTTACATTTAATGTGAATAACACCACTGGTGAAAAATATTTGCACAGCCTATACTGGGCTCAAGGCTACTATGGTGCACCTCGTAACTACGCGCTATCACTTAACTGGCAACTATAAAATTAATTAAAAACATTTTAATTAATTTAAAAAACGACACATACTATGTGTCGTTTTTATTTTTATGGCTGTAATACCAACCCGCAATAATACTTTATCAATTAGAAGGGTCAAACCTGACGCTAATTGCGTTAAAGTTTCGAATTTACTAATGCATAGCAGTACATAAAAAATTGCCGATATTAACTAAATAACGAAGTTTTTCTCTCGTTATCAACAAGGTTTTCTTTTCTTAAAGTAGATTACTTAATTAAGCTGATTGGTATAATTATTATCAACTTAATAAAAGCTTAAAAACAAAAAAGCGCTAATCATTACTGATTAGCGCTTTTTAAAGCTCGGGTCAAATCAAGCTTAAAAACTCATTTTTAGGCTGTTAAAGGTCAGCGTCATCGCCTAACTTATCTTCACCATCTTCTGGTTCAATAGTTGCTTTTAGTAAAAGCATTTCGCGTAACTTGCCTTCAATCTCATCTGCAATTTCTGGATTTTCTTTCAAAAACTTAATTGAGTTAGATTTACCTTGGCCAACTTTGTTGCCACAGTAGCTATACCAAGCACCTGCTTTTTCAACAATTTTGTGCTTAACACCTAAGTCAATTAACTCGCCTTGCTTAGAAATACCTTCACCATACATGATGATAAATTCAGCTTGTTTAAACGGCGGAGCAACTTTGTTTTTAACAATTTTAACGCGAGTTTCGTTACCAACAACCTCGTCACCTTCTTTTACAGAACCAATACGACGGATATCAATACGTACCGATGCGTAAAACTTAAGTGCATTACCACCCGTTGTTGTTTCTGGGTTACCAAACATAACACCAATTTTCATACGGATTTGGTTAATGAAAATACATAACGTGTTAGAGCGTTTAATGTTACCAGTAAGCTTACGTAATGCTTGTGACATTAAACGTGCTTGTAAGCCCATGTGCGAGTCGCCCATGTCGCCTTCAATTTCAGCTTTTGGTGTAAGTGCAGCAACCGAGTCAATAATAACAACGTCTACCGCGCTTGAGCGTACTAACATGTCACAAATTTCTAGTGCTTGCTCACCTGTATCTGGCTGCGATACAAAAAGCTCGTCAATATTAACACCAAGCTTTTGTGCATAAATTGGATCTAGAGCATGCTCAGCATCAATAAAGGCACATGTTTTGCCTTCTTTTTGAGCTTCGGCGATAACTTGTAAAGTAAGTGTTGTTTTACCTGATGATTCAGGACCATACACTTCAACAATACGTCCCATAGGTAAACCACCTATGCCTAAGGCAATATCGATGCCTAATGAACCTGTAGATACAGATTCAATATTTAACGCTTTGTTATCACCCAATTTCATAATTGAGCCTTTACCAAATTGACGTTCAATTTGTGATAGTGCAGCGTCCAACGCCTTTTGTTTGTTATCGTTCATTTTATTCTCCAAATCCAGCTAATGGAACCAAGTATACTGTATGAAATTACAGTATCAAGTTAATTTTTTCATTTTATCTCATCAATTACACTTTTTAATGAAAATACAATAGCTTGCAGTCTAACTTGAGCCCTATCACCGGTAAATACTTGCTTTAATGCAAGTTGCTTGTCGTTAATTTGTATACCAAACCACACTAAACCAACTGGTTTATCTTCGGTGGCACCACCGGGTCCTGCAATACCCGATATAGCTATAGCTATATTGGCATTCGCAGCCTTAATTGCACCTAATGCCATTTCGCGCACGGTTTGCTCGCTCACAGCACCAAATTGCGTTAATGTACTGGCACTTACATTTAGCAAATCCTGCTTTGCTTGGTTGCTGTAAGTGACAAATGCGCGGTCAATATAAGCAGAGCTTCCAGGGGTATCTGTAAGGGCATAACTCACTCCGCCACCAGTACATGACTCAGCACTAGTGATCCATAAGCATTTATCCGTTAAAATAGCGCCTAATTGCGCAGCAAGTGTTTTAATCTCTTGATGTAATTCCATATTCAGCCTTTGGGTAAATACATGTCGTTTGATCTTTATGCACCACACACTATAAAACAACAAACCCCTATGATGCAGCAGTATCTAAAAATAAAATCAGAGCATCGCGATATTTTATTGTTTTATCGTATGGGCGACTTTTACGAACTCTTTTTTGATGACGCTAAACGCGCCGCTCAATTACTCGATATTTCGCAAACTCACCGCGGCAAAGCCGGTGGCGATCCTATCCCTATGGCGGGCGTACCTTATCATGCAGTAGAAAACTACCTAGCACGTCTAGTTCAAATGGGCGAATCAGTGGCTATTTGTGAACAAGTGGGTGACCCTGCAACTAGTAAAGGTCCTGTCGATCGTAAAGTTGTTCGTATTGTAACGCCAGGTACTATTTCTGACGAAGCGCTTTTACAAGAACGACAAGACAACCTACTTACCAGCGTTTGGCAAAGTAAAAAAGGTTTATACGGTATTGCGTACCTTGATATTAACTCTGGTCGCTTTAACGTTGTAGAGGTTAGTACCGATGAAGCTTTTAGCTCAACTATTCAACGCTTAGCTCCGGCAGAATTGCTATATAGCGAAAGCTTTGAAAACTTCCATTTAATTGAGCATATAAAAGGTGCTCGTCGTCGCCCAGAGTGGGAGTTCGACTTAGATACGGCTCAGCACTTATTATGCGATCAGTTTGGTACTAAAGATTTAGTTGGCTTTGGTGTTGATAAAGCTCACAGCGCACTTGTTGCTGCTGGTTGCCTGATGCAATACGTAAAAGATACACAACGTATTGCACTGCCACATATTCGTGCAATTACACTTGAGCACAACGAACACGCTGTTATTTTAGATGCCGCAACCCGTAAAAATTTAGAACTTACCGTTAATTTATCAGGCGGGTTTGAAAATACACTTGCCCAGGTACTTGATAAAACAGCAACGCCAATGGGTTCTCGTTTACTTAAGCGCCGTATTCATACACCTGTACGTAATAAAGACGAGCTAAATTCACGCTTAAATGCAATTAGTGCTATTTTAGATGTACAACTGTGCGATGAATTACACGAATCATTAAAAGAGATTGGTGATGTAGAGCGTGTTATTGCACGCCTAGCTTTATGCACAGCTCGCCCGCGCGATTTAACTCGCCTGCGCAGTGCATTACAAGCACTTGCACCACTGCATTCTTTGTTAAGTGATGCTAGCGATCCTCGTATAGCGGGTATTATCAAGCACTCGCCTGAGCTCCCTGATTTACAAGAGTTATTAGAACGTGCAGTGATAGAAAACCCACCGGTACTAATTCGTGACGGTGGTGTTATTGCCCCTGGTTACAACGGCGAACTAGATGAGTGGCGTAACTTAAGTAAAGGTGCAACCGACGTACTTGATCAACTAGAGTTGCGTGAACGCGAACGCACGGGTATTAGTACGCTTAAAATTGGTTATAACCGCGTACATGGCTTTTTTATTGAAGTAAGCCGCGCCAATGCTCACTTAGTGCCAGCCGACTACATTCGTCGTCAAACACTTAAAAATAACGAACGCTATATTATTCCTGAGCTTAAAGAGCACGAAGATAAAGTACTTGGTAGCCAATCAAAAGCTCTCGCACTTGAAAAGCAACTATACGAAGAGTTGTTTAGATTTATTGCTCCACATATAGAGCAACTTCAAATGATGGCAGCAGCACTGGCCGATTTAGACGTGTTAAATAACTTGGCCGAACGTGCATTTGCACTCAATTATGCAAAACCAGAACTGTGCGATAACGACAATATAAGCATTAAACAAGGTCGTCACCCTGTTGTTGAACAAGTAATGAAAGAACCGTTTATTGCCAACCCTGTTGAATTAAACAGCCAACGTAAAATGTTGATTATTACGGGTCCAAACATGGGCGGTAAATCAACCTATATGCGCCAAACAGCACTTATTGTATTAATGGCTCACATTGGCAGTTATGTACCTGCAGACAGCGCTAAAATAGGCAATATCGATCGCATATTTACACGTATTGGTGCTAGCGATGATTTAGCATCAGGTCGCTCAACCTTCATGGTAGAAATGACCGAAACAGCAACTATTTTAAATAATGCCACGGCGCAGTCTTTAGTGTTAATGGATGAAATTGGTCGCGGTACAAGTACCTACGATGGGCTCTCGCTTGCGTATGCAACAGCCGATCATTTAGCGTCAAAAATATCAGCTAAAACATTATTTGCTACTCACTACTTTGAGTTAACAGAACTTGCTGAACAAACAACAGGTCTGGTAAACGTGCACCTTGATGCAATAGAACATAACGATACAATCGCCTTTATGCATACAGTACTTGATGGCGCAGCAAGTAAGAGCTTTGGCTTACAGGTAGCTGCTCTTGCGGGTGTGCCAAAAGCTGTAATAGCACAAGCAAAGCAAAAACTTAAGTTACTTGAAAATCATCAAAGCGTTACTGCACCAAGTACAGAGCAACAAGCCTTTACTTTTAATAACGAAGCAGCGCAAAGTACACCTTCTGAAGTGGAAGAGCAGTTAAGCGCTATCGACCCTGATAATCTATCGCCACGCCAAGCGCACGATTTATTATATAAACTAAAAGCATTGTTGTAATTTATATCATCTAATTTACAAGCATAAAAAAAGCCGAAGAATAAATTCTTCGGCTTTTTAACACACATAGTCTCTTAAATTATTTAAGCTGTTACGAAAACTGATTAAACAAGCTATCTGTACTTAAACCTTCTTGTTGCAAAATGTCTTTCAAACGACGTAATGCTTCTACCTGAATTTGCCTTACACGTTCTCGTGTTAAGCCTATTTCACGGCCCACATCTTCAAGTGTCGATGGCTCGTAGCCAAGTAGACCAAATCTACGCGCTAATACTTCGCGTTGTTTAGGGTTCAATTCACCTAACCAGTCTACAATGTGTTTATTAATATCATTGTTTTGTACTTCGCCTTCAGGGCCTGCACTTTTTTCATCTGGGATGATATCAAGTAGTACACTGTCGTTTTCACCACCAATCGGCATATCAACCGATGCTATTCTCTCGTTTAAACGTAGCATTTTAGTTACGTCTTCAACGGGTCTGTCTAGGCACGCTGCAATTTCGTCAGCTGTTGGTTCATGGTCAAGTTTTTGAGTTAATTCACGTGCTGTACGTAAGTAAACATTAAGCTCTTTTACAACATGTATTGGCAAGCGAATGGTGCGAGTTTGATTCATAATGGCACGTTCAATTGTTTGACGTATCCACCAGGTAGCGTAAGTAGAAAACCTAAAGCCACGTTCAGGGTCAAATTTTTCAACCGCGCGAATTAAGCCTAAGTTACCTTCTTCAATTAAATCGAGTAGAGCAAGGCCACGGTTGTTGTAACGGCGTGCTATTTTAACAACTAAACGTAGGTTACTTTCAATCATACGTTTACGTGAGGCTTCACATCCTCGAAGTGATTTACGAGAAAAAAACACCTCTTCTTCAGCACTAAGCAAAGGAGAAAAACCAATTTCGCCTAAATAAAGTTGGGTTGCATCAAGGTTTTTGGTTACTTCTTCTTTTGCAAAAATTTCATCGTCTTCTACTTTTTCTAGTAGCGTTGTACTTTCATCAGCATCGATGTCATCGAATTTTTCATCAGTCGTAGTATGTTTGTCAAGTTTTGCTGCGTTAGCCATAAGCCTTCTCCCGAGCAATTATCAATACCTAAAAATTAAGGTAGGTATTTAGCAGGATTGACAGATTGCCCTCGGTAGCGAATTTCAAAACGAAGCGCGGTGACCGGAGATTCTGAATTACCAATTTCTGCTATTTTTTGTCCTGCCTTAACCTTCTGCTTTTCTTTAACAAGTAATTTCGAGTTATGTGCATAAGCACTTAGGTAATCATCATTATGTTTCAATATGATTAAACTACCGTATCCTCGAAGAGCGTTACCCGCGTATACCACTGTTCCTTGTGCCGCGGCTAAGACTGAAGCCCCTTTGCGATTAGTAATCTGTAAACCTTTATAACCGTTTTCCTTATTAGAAAAGCGTTTGGTAATTTTACCCTTTGCAGGCCAAAACCACTTAACTTTACTGCTCGACAAACGTTTAGCATTACTAACTTTGTTACTGGCTTGTTTCTGAACATACTCTCGTTGTTTTGGAGGATCAAGCTCTTTCTTTAATATTATGTTATTTTTTTGTGTGTTTTTTATAGACTTTTTACTCGAATTCGTATATTTTTCATCCCTTTTTGTTTTTTCAGGCTTGGAGATTAAGGAGATGTTTTGCCCAGGAAAAATTGTGTAAGGTGATGGAATTGAATTGTTTTTTGCAAGTAATATAAAATCTTGACCGGCGCTAAAGGCTATAGAGTAGAGCGTATCACCTTTTTGCACCTTATAAATATCGCCATTTATGTTAATGGTGTGACCTAAATCATTAACATTATTATTTAGGCTGCTAACAGGCGCTGGAATATGGCGAGAAGAGCAACCAGAGAGAAAAACACCAACAAATATAGTCACATACAGTAAAGACTGTTTATTCATTGTATTTTTCTCCCAAATTAGACAATTGATATTTTTAACGCTTAACGCAATAAAAAGTACGCTAGCGCAATTAATACCACTAATCCCCAACCAAGTATTTCAATATATTGACGTAATTTTGCTTCCATTTTAGCCCCGCCCCACTTCATTAAGGCTGAAACTAAAAAGAATCGCGCACCACGTCCAATGGCCGATGCGAGCAAAAATGGCAAAAATGCCATTTGTAAAACACCTGCGCCAATGGTAAATACTTTATATGGTATAGGCGAAAAACCAGCTAAAAACACAACCCAAACACCGTAATCTTTAAACCAATTTAATGCGATATCAAACTTTTCTTGCCAGTGCATTTGTGCAATCAATGGCTCAACAACGGGTTCAAATAGCCAAAATCCAAGCAAGTAACCAACGACTCCACCAACAACCGATGCTATTGTGGCAAAACTTGCAAAACGCCATGCTTTTTTAGGTTGTGCAAGCGACATAGGTGCAAGCATTACATCAGGTGGGATTGGAAAAAAAACTGACTCTGCAAAGCTCATTGCAGCTAAATAACGTTCCGCATGGCGGTGCTTTGCCCACACTAGGGCCATATCATATAACTTGGTAAACAACTTCAAAATGAATTCCTATTCAATATCGCCAGGTACTAACGGCACAAATCTAACGGGAGCAATAACATGCTCTTTATAATTATCGCCTTCGCGGATAACCATTACTAATTTTTGAACACTCTCACCAATGGGCGCTAATAACACGCCTCCATCGGCTAACTGAGCAAGTAAGTCTTGCGGGACTTTAGAGGCCGCAGCAGTCACTATAATACCATCAAAAGGTGCTTGTGATTGCCAGCCTTGCCAACCATCACCATGCTTCATGGTTACATTATATAAATCGAGTTGTTGCAATCGACGTTTTGCCTGCCACTGAAGCGTTTTAATACGCTCTACCGAATAAACCTTTGTAAACGTTTTGGCTAATATTGCAGTTTGATATCCAGAGCCAGTACCAATTTCCAGCACTTTATTGCGCACACCAGCTAAGCGAAGTAACTCAGTCATACGCGCGACTATATAAGGCTGGGAAATAGTTTGCCCTTGCCCAATCGGTAGCGCTGTATTTTCATAGGCTTTGTGTTTGAGCACATCATCTATAAACACATGACGTGGAACATCAGCTATAGCACTAAGTACTTGTGTATCTTCAACACCTTCACGCTTTAGTAAGTCAGATAGCGCTTTTGCACTGCGGGAATAATTAGCGAGCACGATTAATCTCCAAATCGGCTAACCAGTCTCCTACAGCTTTTAAGCTATCTTTAGCTGTCATATCAACACTTAATGGCGTAACAGAGGCATAACCGTTATTGATTGCGTAAAAGTCGGTCCCCTCACCTGCATCACTTTCTGTGCCCAGCGATCCATACCAGTAAATATCACGGCCCCAAGGATCGGTTTGTTTGGTCATGGTTTCGGCTTTATGACGAGCGCCTAGACGTGTTACTTGCACCCCTTTTAATTCACTTAATGGAATATCTGGCACATTTATATTTATTATTTGATCTTTTGGAAGCGGGTGCGAAGCCAAGCCTTTAATAATATTTACGGTAACAGCAGCGGCTGTTTCAAAATGCTCACCTTTATGTGAGCAAAGCGATACTGCAATTGCAGGTAAGCCTAAGTGGCGACCTTCGGTTGCAGCGGCAACAGTGCCTGAATAAAGCGTATCGTCGCCTAAATTGGCACCATGGTTAATACCAGCAACAACAAGGTCGGGTTTTTCATCAACTAACTGATTTACACCTAAATGTACACAATCTGTAGGTGTGCCATTAACCGACATAAAACCATTTTCAAGCGTTGTTGCGCGTAGCGGGTTCATTAATGTTAAAGAATTACTAGCACCACTACAGTTGCGATCAGGTGCAACAAGGGTTACATCTGCAATTTGTATAAGCGCCTGATATAAAACCGCAATACCTTTGGCATTTACGCCATCATCGTTACTTAACAGTATCTTCATTTATGTCATTATCCTTTTCTTTGCGCTCTCGTGGACTTGCATCTGTGTAATCCACCAGCTCGCGTAATAATGCGGTTGCAAAACATCCTTTTGGCAAACCAAAACTCAGTTTTAAACTGGTTTCATCTATGGTCTCAACCGTTAAGTTTTGCGGAATTAAACGCAGCATCCTGCGCTCATTTTTAAGGCCTAACTCACCTAAGCCATCACACCATGTTTGATATGGTTCGAGCCATACTTTTTCTTTCTCGGTTAGGCCTTTTTCACTTTTACCCACCATAGGTGCCGACATCATAATATCGCCAGTGGCTAATCGCTCTATGTTTTCGTCGTTAATTGCATCTTCAAAAAATGCATTACTGCCGCTGAGCATAAATACTTCACGGTGCATTGTTTTAGCTAAACCATGTTCGGCTACACGTAAATTTACTATTTGATTAAATACATGAGAACGCGCTGCTGAAATAATAATACCGCGCAGTTTTTTATCGCGAATGCGCTCCCCGGCAAACATTTTTTCAGCCATTACTAAGTTATGTCCGCCATGTCCAAAACGCTGCTCGCCAAAATAGTTAGGTACACCTGCGCGTACAGCGTTAATACGGCATAAAATATCAAGCGGCTCAGTCACGTTACGAAGCGTAATAGTGAATTTATTACCCTTGTGGCAGCCCGTACGTAATTTACGATCGTGGCGCTGTTGCGACACAATAAAAATGCTCTCACTATTTAAATCACTAAAATCGATAGGCTTTTTAATCGGTACTTTCACACTAAACCACTGCGAGCACACACCGTGGCGATCTTTCATGCCAGCGTAACTTACGTCTCGAGGGGATACACCCGCACGCTGCGCAATTAGCTTGGCAACATATTGCGTGTTTTCGCCTTTTTTAACCACCTGCAAACACATGTGTTCGCCACTGCCGGTAAATTCTATACCTAGGTCTTCATCAACCATAAAGTCTTCAGCAGTGGTTTTAAAATCAGCTTTAGAAAGCGGAGCACCGTATAAATAATTTAAATCGCTCATGCGTTTGTTGTACTCGCAAGATCTTTATTCATAATAACCACTGCATGGCTCGAAATACCTTCCCTGCGCCCTTCAAAGCCTAGTTTTTCGGTAGTAGTGGCTTTAACATTAATTTGCGAAAGGTCGCAATTTAAATCGCTGGCTAAATTAGCGCGCATAGCTTGAATATGTGGCAGCATTTTTGGCGCCTGTGCAACAATAGTCACATCGCCATTGCCAATTACATAACCTTGCTCTTTAGCTAAGCTCACCACATGGCGAAGTAAAATACGGCTGTCGATATTTTCATACTCGCTTGCCGTATCTGGAAAGTGCTTACCAATATCACCCATTGCAAGCGAGCCTAAAATAGCATCGCATAATGCATGAATAGCAACATCACCATCTGAGTGCGCTAAAAAGCCCTGTGGGTAATCAATTTTTTCACCACAAATAGTTAACGGGCCTTCGCCGCCAAATTTATGTACGTCAAAACCATGGCCAATTCGTATCATAATGCACTCTCGTTTTGTTGTTTGTGTAGTAAAAACCCAGCCAAATCTAAATCCTCTGGCGTGGTTATTTTAATATTATCGCTGCGACCTGCTACAAGCTTTACCGGTTTACCTGCCCACTCAATTGCACTGGCTTCATCGGTAATAGTTACCCCACTTACTAATGCGTTTTGAAGCGCACTTTTAAGCTCATTATATTTAAAAAACTGTGGGGTAAGTGCTTGCCATAAGTCGTCTCGTGGCACAGTTTGTTCGCTGTACTTGTGGCCACGTTTTATGGTGTCTTTTACTTTGCTAGCTAAAATACCGCCTTCATCAGCGCTTACGCATTCATCAATCAAACGTTCTATATCACTGATATTAACTAGCGGACGGGCAGCATCGTGCACCAATACCCATGTAGGCGGGTTAGGCGCTAAAAAAAGTAAACTATTGAGCACAGAATCTGCTCGCTCTTTACCGCCACTGGCTCGCACAATGCGCTTGTCAAGCAGTGGGAGTTCATCAAAATAAGGGTCGCTGTCGCTAAGAGCAACAACAATAGTACGTAATTGAGATAATTGGGAAAGTTTAGCCAAGGTGTGTTCTAAAATGGTTTTACCGGCTAATTGTATATATTGCTTAGGCGCATTGTGCTGCATTCTACTGCCAACACCCGCAGCAGGTACAATTGCTGCAATAGTCTGTTTATTTGTCATATTGTTTGCCCGGTAAAACACGAATAAATGTTTCGTCCGGTTTAATCATTCCCAATTCGTTGCGTGCACGCTCTTCAATGCCTTCTTGGCCAAGCTTTAAGTCTTCAATATCTGCTTTAAGTACTTTATTACGTTTAATGAGCTTTTCGTTGGTTTCTTGATGCGACGCTACAGCACCTTTTAGCCGTGTGTAATCTTGTAAACCATTATGACCGAACCATAATCTGTATTGTACAAACAGTGCTAAGCACAGTAAGCCAACTTGAAAAATACGCATTTAACACTCCTTATTTTAAATTCCAAATACCTTAACTTTAATACGCTAAGGGGCGCTTTAAATTGCGCCAATTAATACTACCCGCTAAAAGCATTTCGCGTAGTGATAAAACCCGTGGCATACAACGCTTCGAAAATTGCCATTGATGCCCGCAACATGCCCCAGTTAAACTTACTTTGCTTGGCTTTATTAGCTGAGCGTTTTGTTGCTCTAGCCCATTTCCTAAAAAATCAAACCAACCAAGCTCGTTACAATGCAGCTTATTTTCGCCTAACTGATCGATACTGTCTATTCTAAGGCGCACCTGATCGTAGCCATGTAATATAACCGGCACTATAAGCCCCACTTTGGCATACGCCTGGTAAAAAAGTTCATTAGCTTGAACATTCACATCCGGTGGGGTTGGTTTTTGCTTTTCAAGCCACGTACCATTTTGTGCGTCCAGCGTAAAAGGCGTGTCACCATTGGCAACTAACGTTGCAGCTCGCTCAATATAATAAGGTAGGCTTTTTAACTGGCGGCGCAGTTTATCGGCATTAGGCTCTGCAACTAATCGCTGAACCTCACGCTGATAAAACGCATTACACAATTGTGCATACAACACTTTTTGTGCATCAGTTTGCCAAATTTCAACTTGCTGCTGAGCACCAAGTGACTGATTTTTAGCGACCAAAAGCTGTACTCAAAAATATTTAGGTAAATGTTTTATAACACAGTATTGAATATTTTTTAAGCGCAGCGCACTAATTTAAGCGCTTGGCTTTTCACCTAATTTTGCTTTACCTGATTCTAAAAATTGCACAACCGTATTACGCTTTTTACCAATTAGTAAACTGCCATCAGCTAAAAACATAAAGTTTTGCCAATTGCGTTTAAATACATCAAAGGTTGTTTCGATAATATTATCGCGTGCCATACAAAAATAAACAGTGGTGTTAGCTTCCCAATCTAAAAACGTTAAGATTGCTTCTGGTGGTAGCGCATCACCATTTTCCCACGCATCTTGCCAATCTACTTCTTGGCTAAAGCTTTTTTCTTGGCCACACCAATCGGTGTCTTCAAAAAAATCAGGGTGATCAAACTCACGACTCACCATGGTTGTCCAAAGTACGGCTGCGCGCTCGTCGCTCATAGGTTTTATTTTTGCTGCGTCTTCATCAGATACAGGTAAATCTTTGTGGCGAAAAACCCACGCCTTTTTGTAATCATCTAAAGAAATATAGTTCATAGTGTCGGCAAATTAGTTAACATTAAAAGTGCAAAGCCAAATTATACAAGAGATCAAAACATGACTACAGCAATAAAACCACTTTCCCTCAAACCAGGCTTATACCAACACTACAAAGGGCCGCAATACAAAGTTATTCACGTTGCCACCCATAGCGAAACCGAGGAACAGCTTGTTATTTATCAGGCTCTTTACGGTGAATTTGGTATTTGGGCACGTCCACTTAGTATGTTTAACGAAACTATAGAAAAAGACGGCAACACCATACCGCGTTTTGCCTATATTGGTGAAATAGATTAACTATGGCATCATGAATACATTCAATACTGCTCTGACCAGATAGAGGCTAACTCGTGCAATTTAATTCAACTGATAATTACATAGCTAGCAGCTCGCTTAAACAAGCTGTAAATGCTGCCATTATGCTCGAAAAACCACTTTTAATTAAAGGCGAACCCGGCACTGGTAAAACTATGCTGGCTGAAGAACTTGCTAAAAGTTTAGACACCACGCTTATTCAGTGGCATATAAAATCGACCACCAAAGCGCAGCAAGGCTTGTACGAGTACGATGCGGTTTCGCGCCTGCGCGACAGCCAATTAGGTGACGAGCGCGTACATAATATTAGTAACTACATTGTTAAAGGTAAGCTGTGGCAGGCATTTACGTATGCAGAGCTTAACGGTAAACGCCCAGTACTATTAATTGATGAAATAGACAAAGCTGATATCGAGTTCCCAAACGACTTACTGCTTGAGCTTGATAAAATGGAGTTTCATGTTTATGAAACTAATGAGCGTATTGTCGCAAAAGAGCGCCCAATTGTGATCATCACATCAAATAATGAAAAAGAATTACCGGACGCATTTTTACGCCGCTGCTTTTTTCATTACATTGATTTTCCTAGCAGCGATGAAATGCAGCAAATTATTGACGTGCACTACCCTAACGTTAAACAGGATTTAGTACGCCAAGCACTCGAAGTGTTTTTTAACCTGCGCGAAGCTAACGGCCTTAAAAAGAAACCTTCCACCAGCGAATTACTCGACTGGTTAAAGCTCTTAATGGCTGAAGACATAGACGCTAAAACACTGCACGACAAAGCTAAAAAAGGCGGTTTAATGCCCATGTTTGGCGCACTGCTTAAAAACGAGCAAGACATAAGCCTAATCGAAAAACTCGCGTTTATGAGCCGTCGCTAGGGCCTGTTGACCTTTCAGGATTAAAATTTGTTCTAACTAGGGACGATTTAATCGTGGCGCGAGGTTTGTAACCTAGTGGGCTAAGTAAAAGCCGAGCAACAAAGAGTTAATCGTCCCTAGAACGAACCTTCAGGCAGCGCGTGTTTGGTATTTATGCTGTGTTATCGCCTATTTATGGGGAATAACCACACTACATAGGCTCTGCCTTGCCTAAATACCAAACACACTGCTGCAAATTTAACCTCGAAAGATAAACAGGCCCTTATATGTTAGTACAGTTTTTCTTCAAACTGCGTGAATACCGCTTACCGGTAAGCCTGCGTGAGTTACTCGATTTAATTAACGCCTTAAAAAAAGGCGTTATATTTGCCGACGTAGACGCATTTTACCATTTAGCGCGCACCATAATGGTAAAAGACGAAACGCACTTTGACCGTTTTGACAAAGCCTTTAGTGACTACTTTAGCGGTATTGCCGACCTTGATTTACTCGAAAGTTTAAAGCAACAGCACAACTTACCTGAAGATTGGCTACGTAAAGAGTTTGAAAAAAACCTAAGCGATGAAGAAAAAGCCCAACTTAAAGCTATGGGCGGGCTCGACGAGCTAATGAAAACCCTAAAAGAGCGTTTAGAAGAGCAACAAAAACGCCACGCAGGCGGCAATAAATGGGTGGGCACTGGCGGCACATCACCTTTTGGTGCATACGGCTACAACCCTGAAGGCGTACGTATTGGGCAAGACGGCAACCGTAACCGCCAAGCGGTAAAAGTGTGGGATAAACGAGAATACAAAAACCTCGACACCGACAGAGAAATTGGCTCGCGTACTATTAAACTCGCCCTTAAAAAACTGCGTAAGTTTGCCCGCACTGGCGCAAGCGATACACTGGATTTAAACGAAACCATTCGCGCTACTGCAAAGCAAGGTGGCATGCTGGATGTAAAAATGGCACCCGAACGCCACAACGCCGTAAAAGTACTCATGCTGTTTGATATTGGCGGCTCAATGGATGACTATATTCACACCTGCGAAGAATTATTTAGCGCCGCCCACAGCGAGTTTAAACATTTAGAGTTTTACTACTTTCATAACTGTTTGTACGAACACGTGTGGCAAGATAACGCCCTCCGCCATTCAAACGTAATCGACACCATGATGCTGATTAATAAATTTACCAGCGACTATAAAGTAATTTTTGTGGGCGATGCTACTATGGGCCCATACGAAATAGCCTACCCCGGCGGCTCGGTAGAACATTACAACGAAGAGCCCGGAAGTGCATGGTTATCAAGAATCACCAACCACTTTGATAAAGTCGCCTGGCTCAACCCACAACCCGTTGAACACTGGCCGTACTATCAATCGATTGGCTTTATAAAAGAGTTAATGAACAATCGCATGTATGCGCTGAGTTTAGATGGGATAAGTAGAGCGATAAAAGAGCTGAGTTAAAATGAATAATAGGAATATATTAAAATTAGTTTTGTTTGCATCACTTATTATCAATATGGTTTTTATTACTATCTTTATAAGTGACTCTAAAAAGGATGAAAGCATTTATTTATTAGTAAGCAATGTTGAAGCTAAATGTTTGAATGATTGGAAATCACAAGACTCTAGAGTCCCTTTTATTACCTCTCATCAGATTTTAGGGCCAGATCCTTTTGCTGAATCGGAGTTTTTCAAGTTAGTTGTCGCATCAAATTAAATTTTATGCCGCCCGCATTGCTTCTTTTTTCTCTGGATTT
>NZ_JBBMQY010000021.1:0-70968 GCF_038900255.1 Pseudoalteromonas sp. AS84
GTTTTACCGTGGTCAACGTGGCCGATTGTACCAACGTTTACGTGCGGTTTTACGCGTTCAAACTTTTCTTTTGCCATGACGGAACCTATCAGTTTTGTGTATCTAAATTACATATGAAAATAATCCACCAGAGGTAGATTAAGTTAATTTTTTCAAATAGTATTTTCTGACAGATAAAGGAAGTAATCAAGGAGATTCTTAGGACTGGTGCTGATAGGCAGAGTCGAACTGCCGACCTCACCCTTACCAAGGGTGCGCTCTACCAACTGAGCTATATCAGCAACACAAGAACTGGAGCGGGCAGCGGGAATCGAACCCGCATCATCAGCTTGGAAGGCTGAGGTAATAGCCATTATACGATGCCCGCATAAAAATCTGTTCTTAAACTACCTCTAACCGTCAAGAATAAAGTGGTGGAGGGAGCTGGATTCGAACCAGCGAAGGCTGAGCCGTCAGATTTACAGTCTGATCCCTTTGGCCGCTCGGGAACCCCTCCACGATAATTCTCTACTAATTCACTTCCGGTAAAAGGAAAGTGGTGCCGACTAACCGAGTCGAACGGTTGACCTACTGATTACAAGTCAGTTGCTCTACCAGCTGAGCTAAGTCGGCACTGCTTTAGTACGGGGCGAGATATTAGAGTAAGGTTTATTGGGATGCAACAATAAAATTAAAAAAAGTGTAAATTTTTAGTTTAAATGCTCAATATTCACGCGAAAACACGTTTTTTGCACTTTTTTATACTGTTTCGGTTAATTCATACCAATAATTTAAGCCCTTCATTACTAACAATGAATCAAAAATACTTCCTGCAAATTGCTGTTGCAATAGCGAGCCATAGCCACCAGCAAAAATAATTTGTGGTGCTTGTTCTGTTTTTTGAGCCGTTAAATTCAGCTTAGCTTGCTCAATTGCACCGATGGTTGCCACTAAAGCACCATTTTTTAAACCGTTTGGCGTGTTTTTACCCAATTCATTAGTAAATGGTGTTTTACCGTCATCAAAAACACGTTGGGTGTTTTGTGTAAGCGATGAGGTCATTAAATCAAGCCCAGGTAAAATCCAGCCACCCAAATGTAGGCCTTCACTATCAAGCACGTCAATTGTGGTGGCAGTACCTGCATCAATAACAATGCATGCTTTATGTGGGTATAATGTAAAGCCTGCAATAAGCGCAAGCCACCTATCGATACCTAAGTTACCTACGTGCTCGTAAGCGCATACAAGATCTCCAAGCGTTTTGGTTACTTTGGCTTCAAAGCAAGTAATATTATTGCTAGCCGCTTGCATTAGAATATCGTTTAATAAATCACTGCGCCCTACGCACGCATAAATCACTTCGGTTATTTGCAACCAAGGTAGGTTATTTATATCTGCTGGTTGTGCTTGCTCGTTACCCCACAGCACAGCTTTTAGTGATGTATTTCCTACGTCGATCAGTAATCTCATACTTGCGCCTTTCTGAGGGAGACTTCCCCACCGTAATAACTTTTTACTTCACCATCTTGGCGAATTCGTATTCCACCTTGTGGGTCAATACCTTCACATATTCCACGCCAGCTTCGGTGCCCTGTATTAAGCTCAACATAATCACCAGCAAATGCATTGAGTGAATTCCATTGCTCATACATATTTTGCAAACCTGTTTGACGATACTGCACTAAACGCTGCTCTAAATGATGAGTAAGCGATGCCACCAGCTGGTTTTTATCTAGCTGTTGGGTATGTTGATTTAAGTCGGTCCACGCTTGGTCTATATGTTGGCTAAAGCTGTCTGGCATTTGTAAGTTGATACCTATACCAATCACAAGCTGACAAGGACCTTGCGGCTGTCCGTCGAGTTCAACTAATACACCTGCAAGCTTTTGCTTATTTATATAAATATCGTTAGGCCATTTAAGCTCTACGTCAATTTGGTATAACGCTTTAATTGCATCATAAACTGCAAGGCCTACTGCAATTGATACACCCATTGCAGCTTGAAGCCCGTCATCTAAACGCCAAAAGTAACTGTAATACAAATTAGCGCCGAATGGGGATTGCCAAACACGGCCGCGTCGGCCGCGCCCTGCTTGCTGCATTTCAGCAACAATAACAGTCCCAGACTCAAGCGCTGTTTTAGCCTGTATACGGCGCATAAGCTCACTGTTGGTCGAATCTATAATAGGGTGTACTTCTACATTGGCCGTATTATCACCTAGCGCTTTGTAGTGTTGATCAATTTGCGTTTTATTTAAAAGGCCCACCTGACTATTCAAACAATAGCCTTTGCCAGTCACTTTAAAAATATCCAAGCCCATTTCTTGTAACGTTTTAATATGTTTACTAACCGCAGCTCGGCTAATTCCTAGCTTTTCACCCAAGGCTTGCCCAGATACAAAGCCTCCTTGGTTGAGTGCATTTAAAATAGCGAGTTTGTTTCCATCAGGTGCTTTCATTGCTCAGGCTCCGCGTTAATATGGCATTCGCTGCACGAATCTATCAAACGTACTTCGTGCTCAAGCATAATGTTGTAGCGCGTATAAACCACTTGCTGAATGTGTTTAATCATTTTTATTAGGTCACTACCTTCACTATTTCCGTGATTAACAAGCACTAATGCTTGTTGTTCATGCACTTCTACACCGGCCTCGCGGTGCCCTTTTAAACCACTTTTATCGATTAACCAACCTGCTGCGACCTTGTGATGACTTTGCCCATATTCGTAATGAGGTAAATCTGCAAACTGCTTTAATAGCTCAGCTAACTGCTGGTTAGTAATTATTGGGTTTTTAAAAAAGCTACCCGCATTGGCAAGTGTATATGGGTTAGGTAATTTGCTATTGCGCGTTTTTATAACCTGATCGAATACTGCTTGCGGGGTAATGCTTGAGAGCTGCTGCAGGGGGCCATAACTTAATACTGGTTGCCACTTTTTTGGAAGCGCTAAATGCACTTGCGTGATCACCGCTTTATTTTTAAGGGCATGTTTAAATATTGAGTCTCTGTAAGCAAATTCACATTGCTCGTTATTTAGTGAGTGCATAGTTTTAGTGGTTATATCAAAGTATTCTACCAACTCAATAAATTTAGCTATCTCAACGCCATAAGCACCAATATTTTGTACCGGCGATGCACCCACTGTGCCCGGTATAAGTGCTAAATTTTCAAGCCCGGGTATATTTTTCTCTAATAAATAACTGACTAGTTGATGCCAGTTTTCGCCTGCGGCAATAGTTATTAGTGTGTCGTTCTCACGATCAGTAATTTTAATCCCTTTTAAGGCTATTTTTATAACCGTACCCATGTAGTCATTTAAAAATACGGTATTACTGCCCTCGCCTAGCAAACAAAACGGTGTACTAAAACTTTGCGTTTTAAGTTGCTCAAGCTGAGTAATTTCAACAAAATTTTGGCATTGGCTGTTTAATGCGAATGTATGTAAGGAGTGTAATGAATGCGCCACAAAGCTCTCTAAAAATACCGGTAACTAATCGCAATAGTTTACCTCATCGTCGCAAATGTGGCACTAGATTGTAAAAATCACTCAACCCACCGTGCCAATCGTGATATAAAACCAGCACTTTTTTATTTGTGTTCAGAGTAATGATGAAAATTAAACCTCTTTTTTTAAGCCTCGCTATGGCGGGTATGTGTTCGCAAGCAATGGCTAATGCGATTGACCAAAACTCGTATGCTAACCTTGATGATGTTGTTACTACTCACTTAAACCTTGATTTAGATGTCGACTTTGCCGACAAGCAGTTAGAAGGTTTTGTTGAGCATACTCTTCAGTGGAACAACAGCAAAAGTAGAACGCTTGTACTTGATACCCGCGACTTAGACATTGATAAAGTAATGTACAAAGATCAAAGTGGTAACTGGAAAAAGGCGACTTTTGATTTAGCTAAGCGAGATGACGTTAAAGGTTCAAAGCTTACTATTGTGTTTAAAAACCAAGCTGAAGTAGTTCGTATTTACTACAACAGTCGTCCAGAAGCTTCAGGCCTGCAATGGTTAACACCCACGCAAACGGCAAGTAAAACGCATCCATTTATGTACAGCCAATCGCAAGCAATTCATGCACGTAGTTGGATCCCAGTGCAAGATACACCCGCAATGCGTGTAACTTACTCTGCACGAATTCATACACCAAAAGATATACGTGCTGTAATGAGTGCAGATAACAAAGATGCGCTTTATAAAGATGGCGACTACATTTTTGATATGCCACAAGCAATTTCACCTTACCTAATTGCTATTGGCGCAGGTAACTTAGAATTTAAAGCAATGTCGCACCAAACGGGCATATTTGCTGAACCTACAATTTTAGATGCCTCAGTTGCTGAGTTTGATGACACCCAAGCCATGATCGACAAAACAAACGCGATGTACGGCGAATATGCATGGGGTCGTTACGACTTATTAATGCTACCGCCAAGCTTTCCGTTTGGTGGCATGGAAAATCCACGCTTATCATTCATAACTCCAACAGTTGTTGCTGGTGATAAAAGCTTAGTTAACCTTATTGCCCATGAGCTTGCTCATTCTTGGTCTGGTAACTTAGTAACTAACGCAACGTGGGAAGATTTATGGTTAAACGAAGGTTTTACCTCGTACGTTGAAAACCGCATTATGGAAGAAGTATTTGGTCGTGACCGTGCGGTTATGGAACAAGCACTTGATGCAGCGTCTTTACGCGCACAAATTAAAACAATTGATGCACCAGATACACGCCTTAATTTAAAACTTAACGGGCGCGACCCAGATGATGCGTTTAGCTCAGTGCCTTACACTAAAGGTCAGTTATTTTTAATTTACCTAGAAAACAAATATGGCCGCGATAAGTTTGACCCTTTCGTAAAAGCGTACTTTAAAGAGTTTTCGTTTAAATCACTTACTACCGCGCAATTTGTTACTTACTTAAAAGCTAACTTAATTGAGAAGTACCCCGGTGTTGTAAGTATGGATAAAGTAAACGAATGGATTTTTGAGCCTGGCTTACCAAGTGATGCGCCAAACCCTACTTCTGATGCATTTGATAAAGTAGATACTGCAACAGCAGCATGGTTGAAAGGCGACACAACAGCAGCTCAACTACCAACGGCTGATTGGTCTGTGCATGAGTGGCTACACTTTTTAAATAACTTACCACGCGATTTAAGCATAGAGAAAATGAGCGAGCTTGATAGTGAATTTAACCTAACGCAATCAACGAATGCTGAACGTGCATTTGCTTGGTTTATGCTAGCAGTAGGTAATGGTTATCAACCAATTTATCCTGCGCTTAATAAGCACCTATCAGGTATTGGCCGTCGTAAGTTAATTGTACCGTTATACAAATCACTTATCACTAACGGTAAAAAAGAGTGGGCACAAAGCGTGTACTTAAAAGCACGCCCTGGGTATCACCCTCTTGCACAAGGTACTATTGACGCATTATTTGAATAAATAGCGTTAATTAGAAACTAACAAGGGCCAAATTTGGCCCTTTTGTTTTTCTGTTTTTTACTTTGTCACTTTTTCTAAAAAAGCTTTACGCTCCGTAGCCGTGGCTTGCTGCCACCAAAAATCAAGCATTTGCGGCGCACTTGGCATGCCCTTACCTGTAATTGGTGCTATTGGCTTTATTGGTTGGCTAGGACGAGAAGGTCCTGCAGGCATTGTATTTTGCATTGCCGGTTTATTGCTTGCTAGCTGCGTGTTAGAAATAACACTTAAAGGTTTAGCAACAGCGCTACTTTTTGCTTTTAAACTCACTTGAGGGGCTTCTGCAAATACTTTTGCAGATACCGCATTTTCAGCACGATTAAACACTAAGGTATAATCTTTACCTGCTTCAACAGTTACATTTACCCAAAATGGTTCCGACTCTATAACTTCATGCGTGTCATAATCATCTTCATATAAATCGGTGTACTTTAGCCTAAGCAGATAGGTCCCTGGAGCAAGCTCGACATCGTCAATACGACTAAACAAAGAGCTTTCTAGCATTTTATCGCCCACTTGCAGTGGTACAATTTCTTCTGGAAAGTGAATATTCTCAGCATTAGCCGAAAAACTAACTAATAATGCAACTGCACTACTTATTAAAATTGGTTTAAGCATATTAACTCCTTTATTTGATTTCAGTTTGACACTGCTTTGAAAGTTTGTCATTAGTGAGCTTAAAATTCACAACACCTAATTAGGAACACACTATGAGCCAAGAAACTATTTTTACCAAAATAATTAATCGTGAAATTCCGGCAGATATTATTTACGAAGATGAAAACACTCTCGCATTTAAAGATATAAACCCACAAGCGCCATTTCATGTATTAATTATCCCAAAAAAAGCAATTGCTACTATAAATGATATAAATCCTGAAAACTCACATTTAGTAGGCAACTTATACGTAGCCGCAGCTAAATTAGCTAAGCAACATAATTTTGCTGAGGACGGATACCGCGTAGTTATGAACTGTAACGAACATGGTGGGCAAACTGTTTATCACATACATTTACACATGCTTGCCGGTAAAGAGATGGGGTGGCCACCTTATCAAAATGTAAAAAAAGTAAATTAATTAAAATTTTTCACTAAACTATTCCACTCAACTAATTAGTTACAAATGTTATGGTTTTTCATGGTTATAAATAATAAATAGTTACTTATTTGCAACATTTTATGTTTAAATAATCGTAATATCGTATTTGTTATTGAGAACATCAACGACTTTCTAATACAAAAGGTGTGGAAGTCGTGATAAACTCAGTCAGTCAGCTTTATAAAAGAGTATAAAAACATGAGCAGTTCAGCCTTTTTGTTATTAGATCAAGAGCCAATTAACACTATTGGTATTAACGTTTTAGAACCTTTGTTAAAAACGCAAGGCCTTGACGTAACCACAGGTACTAATATTTTAGACATACCTGAAGGGACTCGACTTTTGTTTATTGAAACATCAAGCAAGGATGCATGGGGAAAACTAAAAGAACAACTAGTAAACCTACGTATTAAATGCGATATCATATTATTTAATCTAGACGAAAACCCTGAACTTGCTAACCGTGCATTGTTGAGCGGTATTCGTGGCGTGTTTTACACAACAGATAACGCCGATGTATTAATGAAAGGTATTCGCTTACTACTTGAAGATCAACTTTGGTATCGCCGCGATATAATGTGTAATGCATTAAATCGTATGCTTCAGTTTAATAAAGATGCCCTGCATAAATTAACTGAAGGTGATATTGAGCCTGTTAAACTCACTAAACGAGAAAAAGCAATAATCTCACTAATGAGTAAAGGTTCGAAGAATAAAGAGATCGCAGAAGATTTAAGTATCAGTCCACACACTGTTAAAACACATTTATATAGCGCATTTAGAAAAACTAAATGTCGTAACCGTATTGAGCTCCTATCTTGGGCACAGCAAAATATTCCTGATGAAATTCGTTAATCAAATATTTAGTTTAAAATTAAAAGCAGACACTTAGGTGTCTGTTTTTGTATGTGTTGCATACTTATTTAATACTAATTTGCTTACTTAAGTGATCTGTTTTGAAAATTGGTATAAGTGTATACTTTTAATAATATTTGTTTAAAAACTACTTTGCTGGACTATTAATGCTCGACTCTTTCACTCTTTATTTTGCCAGCATCGCCATCATGGTTGTAATGACTTTACTTAACTTTTTGACGTGGCGAACAAACAAACAAATTCCAGGCACATTGCTTTATATTTTCTATCCCATATTGCTATTAGGCTCAGTTATTGGCTTTACTCTTGTTGGTGATACACATAATTTAGTAATTATTAGCGCTGCCAGTAGCATGATGTTTGCCGCATCAATAGTGCACTGCCTTTCACTTAGTCAGTTTTTAAATTATCACGGTATTGGTTTTAAATTACTTTGCTCAGTGACCGTTTTTTGCACTGTAATGCTTGGCTATTACACCTTTTTTGACCCATCTTTGCACGAAAGAGTAATTGCATCCGATATACAACACATAGCAGAAGCCGGTTTTTTACTGTTTATATTTATTAAATGTGCCCGCAAACCCTATCCTAATGGCAGCATTGTATACATAACCATTTTAACGCTTGTTGCTTTAAGCTTTATTGGCCGCTCGTTATTTATGAATAACATTGAACAAAAAAACCTTTTAGTAAACGGCTGGTTTAGCTCTTTGCTATTTTTAAATGGCGTAATTGCGCCCATGTTTTATGCTGCAGGTATGGCGTTATTGTGTAATGAGCGCAGAGAGCAGCATCTCAATAAGTTAGCCGATAAAGCACAAAAAGATTTAGAAATACGCGGGCTCTTTTTATCAACTATAAGCCACGAAATTCGCACTCCGCTTAACGGTATTTTGGGCAGTGCTCAACTTGTTATGAACCAAACAAGTGATACTCGCAATAAAGCCTATTGCGAGGCGATTATAAATTCTGCCGAATCTCTTAATTTATTGGTAGATAAAGTACTCGATTATGCAAGTTTGGATCAAAGTGACGAAGCGCTTTACGAAGAAGATGTCGAGTTTAAAACATGGCTTAATAATTTATGCTTATTACTAAGTCCTCTCGCCGAGCAAAAACAGCTCAAGTTTGAACTAATATGTAATATTCCTGAGCAAGCCTGTTATTACTGCGACCAGCAAAAACTTAGGCAAATAATTATTAATTTAGTGGGTAATGCCATTAAGTTTACAGACCACGGAACCGTTAAAATTCAGGTTGATTTAGTTTTAGAAAAGCAACTTGAGCACACTATAAAAATTAGTGTAAAAGATTCAGGGCCAGGTATAGAAAATGATGAGATAGCTTACTTAACAGAGCCCTACGTACAAAGCAGTGCAGGAAAAGAGAAAGGTGGGACCGGCCTTGGTTTAGCTATTACCAGTCGCCTACTTGAAAAGCTCAGTAGCCGACTCGAAATAGCTAGCCAGCTTGGAACCGGCAGTGTATTTAGCTTTACCGTTACTTTTACCTTAGGTGAATTAAGCCTTGTAGAGCAGCGCCATCAAACTAAGGATTACTTAACAGGTCTTGATGTACTACTGGTTGAAGATTTAGATTTAAATCAAAAAATTGCTATAGAATTTATGGCCGACGATGAGCACAAAATTAAGCTCGCAAAAGATGGGAAAAGCGCAATAGAGCTCATGCAAGCTCACCACTTCGATGTTGTTTTGCTTGATATGAACTTACCTGATTTAACAGGCCAAGAAGTACTTAAACGGCTAAAACGCATTGATCATAAAAATCAACGAACGCCAGTACTCGCATTTACTGCAAGCCTTAGCCCTGACGAAGTAAAAGAGTATTTAGAATTAGGTATAAAAGACATTGTAGGTAAGCCTATTAAGCACGAGAAGCTTCGCCAAGCACTTAGCGACTCTCAATCTAATCAAACTGCGAGTATTGCAGTAGAGCTTATTGATACCTTGTATGACAAAACAGCGGCCGAAACACTCACCAGCTCGTTTAGTGAAGATGAAGTGTCGTCGATTTATAATGAGTTTGTGCTTTCGGCGCGTAACAAGCTAATTCGCTGTCAAAAGCTTATTGATCAACAACCAGAGCAATGCATTAAGCTTTTACATCGACAAGCAAGCACTGCTCTGCAACTTGGCTTTAATCGCTATGGTATTGAGCTTAAAAAAATAGAGCGCCGTTTACTCGATAAAAAACCACACAACGATATGCTTGATGAAGCGTTAGATCTGTGGCAACGAAGCTTAGAGCAATATTTAAAGTTTGTGCGTGGGCAGTTAGAGTAATAGTGAATTAGCTTTAAAAACAGCTAATTATTAGCCTCTTCCATATTTATCATCAAATCGCTCTATGTCGCTTTCATCAAGTACAGCACCGGTTTGCACTTCAATGACTATTAACGGCTCTTTTTGATTATTAGCCAAGTTATGAATTTGTTTTGCGGCGATATAACACGATTGGTCTTGCGTTAGCGTATACGCCTGCTCATCAATGCATACATCTGCAATGCCCGAAACCACAACCCAATGTTCAGCGCGATGCTGATGGCGCTGCGTCGAAAGCTTAGCACCGCTGTTAACAGTAATTTTTTTAACTTTAAAGCCAGTGCCCTCAACTAAAGTACGGTAATTTCCCCACGGGCGAAAAACCACTTGATGATGGTTAAGTTTATCAGCCTGTGTTGTCGCAATTTGCTTGAGCAACAAAGGCAGAGAATCCAGCTCATTTTGATTTGCGATTAACGTGGCATCATGAGTATGAATAATCGCTAAGTCACTTACTCCAAGCGTGGCAATAGTGTGTTCAGCCTCGTTAATAACTAAGTTATTAGTGCTTTTTTGAGCCATATAATTAGTATTTAAACTATTACCGTTTTCATCTTTTTTTGTAAGCGCATCAAGGGATGAAAAACTACCTACATCACTCCATTTTAAATCAACAGGCATAACAACTACGTTATCGCTTCGCTCTAAAATGGCGTAATCAATTGAATTGCTTGGGCAGTGCTCAAGCGCACTGTTGCTTGGGCGGGTAAACCCTAAATCTTTAGTAAACTGTGCGGCTGCAGCGACACTCGTTGCTATTTTTGGCGCAAATCGTTCTAGCTCTTTTAAATAGGCTGCTGGGGTAAATAAAAACATGCCGCTATTCCAGCTATAACCTCCTTGAGCTAAATAACGGTTCGCTGTATCTAAGTCAGGCTTTTCTTTAAATTGAGCGACATCGTAACAACCTGTTCCAGCAATAGCCGCGCCTTGTTTTATATAGCCATAGCCAGTATGTGGCTTTGTAGGTGTAATCGAAAACGTCACTAACTTCCCTTGCTCAGCAAATTTTACAGCTTCTGGGAGCTTAGCTGTTAATGCATCAAAGTTTTCAATATGATGATCGGCAGGCATCACTAGTAGCGGACCAGTAACACCATTTTGTAGTGCGTAGTGCGCCGCTAATCCGATAGCAGGCGCGGTATTTTTACCGTTAGGCTCAAGTAATAATGCACTAGGAGCTAAGCTTGCAACTTGCTCGGCGGCAATAAATCGGTGCTGTTCGTTACACACTAAAATAGCATTATCGAACAACCCATCAGAAACACGCGCCAACGTACTTTGTAGCAATGACGTGTTTTCATTTAGTAGTGGTAAAAATTGTTTAGGCATTGCTTGGCGAGAAAGCGGCCACAAGCGAGAGCCTATGCCACCTGCTAAAATTACAGGAGTGATTAAAGTGTTCATTACGAAATTTGCCGCCAACAAAAAATATCAGCGGCTATTTTAACACTTTATTGGCTCTGCGCTAAATTAACGTGTTTATATTAATGTAAAAGAGTCTGCATCTAAATAGGCAGGAAACGCTGCTTTAAACTCATCCAGTGGTGCTTTTTCAAGTGTTATAGTAACTAGTTGTTCGGTGTCATCTTGCGCTTTAGTCAAGGCATCGCCTTTAAAGTCGTATACCGCTGTACCACCATTGTGCGCGGCACCATTACCATCATCCCCTACGCGATTAACGCCTACTACGTAACACAGGTTTTCCATTGCACGCGCCATAAGTAGCGTATCCCATATGTGGCGGCGCACAGCTGGCCAATTTGCTACGTTTATCATTACATCGTAGTCATTATTATTACGTTGAAATACCGGAAAACGCAGGTCATAACATACCTGCGGTAATAGTTTAAAACCGTTGATTTCAAAAACTTTGCGCGCCAGCCCTGCTACAACGTAATCGCCCTCACTGCCTAAGCGAAATAAATGGCGTTTGTCGTAATAACTCACCTCACCGTCGGGCTTTACCCAATAAAACCGATTGGCTTTTTTATTGCCTTGCGCAACCAGTACCGAACCGGCAATAACCGCATTATGTTTATGAGCCTGTGCCTTTAACCAAGTAAGTACTTTACCGCTTTCGGGCTCTGCACAATCTAAATTAATAGCAAAGCCAGTCGAAAATGTTTCGGGCAGTAAAATAAGATCGGGCTGATTAGTAATTGCTTCAAGCTGTTTATTAAACATGGCTAAATTAGCGTCTTTATCAAGCCAGTGAAGCGAGCTTTGCAATGCTGTAATAGTTAAAGTTGACATAATATTTGCGCTGCCTCTATGAGAGTGTTGTCGTTTTTAGCAAAGCATAAACGAATTACTTTATCGGTTGGTGGCTTTTGATAAAACACACTTAACGGAATAGCCGCAACACCTGCTTGCTCAACTAACCAATGGCAAAATTCAACATCGTTTAAATCCGATACATCACTGTAATCTAACAATAAAAAGTAAGTGCCCTGGCTAGGTAAAATTTTAAAACGGCTGTTACTTAAATGACTCGCTAATAAATCACGCTTTTGCTGATAAAACCTACTTAGCTCATCTATATGCTCGCCTTGCTGCTCTAGCATATCGCCAAGCGCATGTTGTGCGGGGGTAAAGCTTGAAAACGTAACGTACTGATGAATTTTTCTAAATTCGATAGATAAATCGGCAGGCGCAATACAGTAGCCCATTTTCCAGCCCGTGCTGTGAAACGTTTTACCAAAACTCGATATAACAAAACTTTTGGCAAATAACTCATCATCGCGTAATACACTTAAATGCGGTTGTTCATCAAACGTAATATGCTCATATACCTCGTCGCTTATTACATATAAATTGTGAGTACCAACTAACTCTTTAAGTGCTTTTATATCTTGTGGCTGTAATATTTTACCGCTTGGGTTATGAGGCGTATTAATAATAATGGCACGGGTATTTTTAGTAATTGCTTGGCTTACTATTTGCCAATCAATAGTGTAATTTGGCGCACTTAAAGCAATGTGTACCGACTTTCCACCAGCAAGTTCAATTGCCGGCTGGTAGGAGTCATATGCAGGGTCAAATACAATTACTTCATCACTGGGGCGCACGATTGTTTGAATAGCCACAAACAATGCCTCTGTTGCACCCGAGGTAACAGTAATTTGATCAGCCGCGTTTATATCAGCGGCATATTTACGCTTTGCTAAATTAGCTATTTGTTGCTGTAATCGTGGTACACCACTTGAAGGTGAATATTGATTAACGCCCTGCTGAACATAATAATTTAGCTGCGTTTTTAAAAGTTCTGGAGCATCAAACTCAGGAAAGCCTTGAGAGAGATTAATTGCCGAAAACTCATTAGCCAACCCGCTCATTTGGCTAAATATACTAACGCCTAAATTTGGTAATTTACTTTCAAACACGTGATGCCCTTAATGATGGTTTTGCGCTTAAAGCGATGCTATCATTGCTTAAAACAGAAGTATAGCCGTCTAAAAACAATTAACTTTACGCTCATTAGTGAGGAATGTATGCAAAACAATACCGCTATTTCACAACTTATTGAAGCCGGAAAATGGGTTAGCCAAAAAGGCTGGGTACCCGCAACAGGCGGAAACTTTTCAGCTCGTACTAGCACTGGCTTTGTTGTTACGGCAAGTGGGCACGATAAAGGCTCACTGACGCAAGAGCATTTTTTGCAATTAGACCACCAAGGCGAGCGCCTAAGTGGAGCTGTAAAACCATCGGCAGAAACACAATTACACCTAAGTTTGTATCAGCTTATCCCTGATGCACAGTGTGTTTTACATACTCATTCTGTAGCCGCCACCGTACTGTCGCAAATTACCCAAAGTCATCAGCTTGATTTAACAGGCTATGAAATGCAAAAAGCACTGAGCGGCTTTACTTCGCATTTAGAAACGCTGAGCATTCCTATTTTCGATAACGATCAAGATATTGACCGATTAAGCCTGCTGGTCAGTGACCATCATTTACATACACCTATAGAGCATGGCGTACTTATACGTGGTCATGGTTTATATGCAGTAGGACGCAATATTGATGAAGTTCGTCGCCACCTAGAAGCCTTAGAATTTTTATTTAGCTGCGAGCTAGAGCGCTTAAAAATAATAGGTATTCAAGCGGGAGTGACTAAATGATTAAAGCCATTTTAACCGATATTGAAGGCACAATTACCCGCATCTCGTTTGTTAAAGAGGTATTGTTTCCTTACGCGGCAAAACAGTTACCGACCTTTGTACGCGCCAATGCTAACAAGCCCGATGTAGCCGAGCAAATCAGTGCTGTAAAAGCGCTTATCGAAAAGCCAAACGCCGATATAGAGGAAATTATTAGCACCTTACTTACCTGGGTTGACGAAGATAAAAAAATCACTCCACTTAAGCAGTTACAAGGCTTAATTTGGCAAACTGGGTATGAACACGGCGATTTTAAAGGTCATTTATACCCAGATGCATTTGATTTTTTACAAGCTCAGTACAATAACGATATTGCTTTATATGTGTACTCGTCAGGGTCGGTAAAAGCGCAGCAGCTACTTTTTAAATACAGTGATTATGGCGACATTCGCAGCTTATTTACTGATTTTTTTGACACCAAAGTTGGCGCAAAACAAGAGCAAACAGCCTATAACACTATTGTTGAGTTGTTACCGTTTAAAGCAGCAGAAATACTCTTTTTAAGTGATGTAGCCGGCGAGCTTGATGCCGCACAAGCTGCGGGCTTAAAAACACTACATTTAATTCGTGATGGACAAGCAAGCACTAAAGCGCACCCTTATATTAATGACTTTAGCCAATTTACATTGGAGCAATTAGTATGAGCCAATTAACCGTGTATGCCGACAACAATGCAAACAAAGCACTCGTAAGCTCATCAAATGCTGATGATATTGCAAAGCAACTAGCTAAAGTAAACGTACGTTTTGAAAAGTGGCAAGCAAATGCAGAGATTAATGAGCACACTACTCATGAGCAAATTATTAGTGCGTACAAAAACGATATAGATCGGTTAAAAACCGAAAATGGCTATCAAACTGTAGACGTAATATCACTGGCTAAAGGAAACCCTACTGCATCAGAGCTGCGCAAAAAGTTTTTATTTGAACATACTCATAGTGAAGACGAAGTGCGTTTTTTTGTAAAAGGGCAAGGACTATTTTGCCTGCATTTAGGCAATAAGGTTTATCAGGTACTTTGCCAGCAAGGCGATTTAATTTCAGTGCCAGAGCTTACCCCGCATTGGTTTGATATGGGAAGCGACCCTGAGTTCACTGCCATTCGCTTATTTAACAATACAGAGGGCTGGGTAGCAAAAAGTACGGAGTCATCTATTGCCAAGCAATTTCCGTTATTATCGTAAGTTAGCCATTCATTCAAAACCTTGGTCCACACTAATAAACATAATGTGGACCAAAACATCGCAAAATTATTTAAGCTTTAAAAGTTCGCCACTTTCTACTTGGCTTTGGTTATAAACGCCAGTATCTAACACCCACCCTGTAACCAGCTTTGCTGGTGTTATATCAAATGCAGGATTATATACATTAGCATTAGTGGGTGCCCATAAAGCCTCGCCAAAGCTACCGCTAACTCCGCGTACCTCTTGAGGATTACGTTGCTCTATTTCTATATCATTGCCACAAATAGTGTTTGTATCAAGCGTAGTAACAGGCGCGACTACGTAAAATGGAATATTATGAAAATGCGCAAGTACAGCTAAATTATAGGTGCCCACTTTATTGGCAAAATCACCATTAGCGGCAATACGATCAGCCCCAACTACTATTTTATCTACCTTGCCTGCAGCCATTAAACTTGCCGCCATATTATCGCAAATTAGTGTGTAAGGTACTTGCCAGCGATCAAGCTCAAAAGCAGTTAAGCGACCGCCTTGTAATAAGGGTCGTGTTTCGTCAACCCACACATGTACGTTGCCATGTTTTTGCTGCGCTTTATAAATAACACCCAGTGCCGTACCAATACCCGCAGTTGCAAGCGCCCCAGTATTACAATGGGTTAATATGTTGTCGCCGCTATTTATTAGTTCAGCGCCACGGTTTGCCATTCGCTCGCACAGCGCTATATCTTCTACAAACAACTGCTCAGCAGTGGTAACAATACCGGTAACATAATCGCTTTGTGTTAAAGCTTTACGTAGTGCCGCCATACAATGCATTAAATTAACCGCCGTTGGGCGAGTGGCTTCTAGTTCGTTTATTGCTTTTTCAAGCTCGCTTTTAACTACCCCTTGCTCAGCTAAGTACGCCACTAACAAGCTCGCGCTTAAGCCAATAAGTGGAGCTCCACGCACTTTTAAGTTAATGATCAGATCTTTCATGGTTTCTACATCATGACACTGATGCCATACCTGCTGGTGAGGTAGTAAATACTGGTCGAGCACACTAAGCGACCCGTTTTCATATTTTAAACTGCTTGCGATTAAATTTTGCATAATGCTTAAGATATTAAAAATGCGTAACGTTATTTTACACCACTTTGAATAACTCTCAAGTTGGACTTGTAGACATCTAAACATTTAAAGGTATAGAATGCTTAAAAGCTGATTTTTGAGATTTAAACCATGACTAACTATGTTGCTTTTAATGCACAGCGCGCTATCGATTATGTGTCGACGTTAATTGAATCTAACCAATGTAATTTTTTTGCCCACGGACAAACCTTAACGGCGTACGAGTTTGGTGATGGCAATCTTAATTTAGTATTTAGAATTACTGATGAGCAAAATAATAGCGTTATTTTAAAGCAAGCTTTGCCTTACGCCCGTTGCGTGGGTGAGTCGTGGCCATTAACGCTTGATAGAGCTCGTATAGAAGCACAAGTTTTGCTTAATCATGGCGCTATTTGCCCAACTTATACAGCTAGGGTTTTACATTATAGTGAAATGCAAGCGCTCACTATTTTAGAAGATTTAGGTAATTTACAAATACTGCGTACTGCGCAAAATAATGCGGAACAATTTCCTAAATTGGCGCAGCATGTAGCTACCTACTTAAGTCATACTGGCTTTTATAATTCAGATTTTTATTTAACCGCACAAACTAAAAAAGCACTTGTTAGCCAATTTACTAATCCCGAGCTTTGCCAAATTACTGAAGACTTATTTTTTAGCGATCCGTACATTGAGCACGAACGCAATAACTACCCAAAGCAACTACAAAGCGAAGTTGATGCAATACAAAAAAACAGCGCATTAAAGTTAGAAATAGCAAAACTAAAAGCTAATTTTTTATCTAACCCGCAAACATTACTTCATGGTGATATGCATAGCGGCAGTATTTTTGTTGATTGTAATAATACAAAGATGATCGATCCTGAGTTTGGTTTTTTTGGTCCTATTGGGTTCGATATTGGCTCTTTTATTGGTAATTTACTTTTAAATTATTGTGCGCAATACGGGCGTATTGAAGATTTTTTGGCTCGTCGTAATTACCAAACTCATTTATTAAGCACTCTTGTTGAATGCTATACCTTATTTGAACAACATTGGCTTACGCTTATCAATGAGCACACTACTGAAGCTGCGCTAAAGGCTACAGGTTATAGTGAGTACTTTATGAAAAGCGTACTACAAGACACTATTGGTTATTGTGGTGCTGAATTAATTAGGCGCACCATAGGGCTCGCACATGTAACCGATATAGATAGCATTAGTGATGAGGCTGCGCGCCTTACAGTGCAAAAACAAACATTAGCGCTAGGCGAGCAACTTATTTTGAATGCCCAAACATGCGACAACAAAGACGCATTTTTTAGTTTATTAATAAGCCAATTAAACTAAAAAACATTAAAAAAGGCGCTATCAGCGCCTTTTCTATTATTAAAATTTACTTATAATTTTCATAAATTTTATCAAGCGGCTCCGATAAACCACTTTCTTGCACTATACGTACGTGCTCACGCCTCAATTCGCGTGCACTAGTCACACCACAAGAATGAGCTATAAGTCCCGCTCCGTAATGAATGTATTTATTATAGTTAGCTACTCGCTGCGCTTTATCAGCTACATTTAAACCGCGTTGCAAACGCTCGTTATGTGTAGTGATCCCCGTTGGACAGGTATCTTTATTACATTGCATTGCCTGAATACAGCCCAGTGCAAACATATGCCCTCGAGCCGACACAACAAAATCAGCACCCAGTGCCAATGCCCAAGCAACCTTGGAAGGAACAATTAATTTACCTGATGCGATTATTTTAATACGATCTCGCAGCCCATGCTTTTCAAGCATGTTAACTACCAGCGGTAAACTTTCACGTAGTGGTAAACCGACTGAGTCCATAAGCGGTTGTGGTGCCGCCCCCGTACCACCATCAGCACTATCTATGGTAATAAAATCAGGTGCAGACTCTATACCACGATGATTTATTTCAGCGAACAACGTTTCTAACCACCCGTAGGCACCAATTACCGCTTTAAAGCCTGTAGGCTTACCTGTCGCGTTACGTACCGTGGCAATCATATCTAGAATATCGGCTGGGTTTTTAATTTCAGGATGGCCATTGGGACTAATAGAGTCTTGCCCCTCTGGAATACCCCTAATTTTAGCTATTTCGGCATTAACTTTACGCCCTGGAAGCATTCCACCCTTACCTGGTTTAGCGCCTTGGCTCATTTTTAGTTCGAACATTTTGACTTGTTCGTGAGCCGCTATTTCTTTAAGTTTTTCGGTGCTTAAATTTCCATGCTCGTCTCGTGCACCATATTTAGCGGTACCAATTTGAAAAACAATATCGGCGCCCCCCTCCAAATGGTATGGGCTTAGCCCACCTTCACCGGTGTTCATCCAGCAACCTGCTAATTTAGCTCCTTTTGATAAAGCACGAACCGCAGGCTTTGAGAGCGCACCAAAGCTCATACCCGATACATTAAATAACGAATTAGTGGTGTAAGGTGTTTTACAGTATGGACCTAAAGTGACATTGCTCGGGTCGAGTGCTTCTTCATCTAAAGTCGGAAACGCACAGTTCATGAACATAACTGTACCTGTTACTTCTAAGCTTTGTGTTGAACCGAATGCAGCAGTACGGTCAACATCTTTAGCAGCGCGATAAACCCAGCTTCGCTCTGCGCGGTTAAATGGCATTTCCTCTCTATCTTGAGCAAAAAAGTATTGTCTAAAAAACTCACCTTGGCGTTCAAAAAAATACCGGAAACGACCAATTACAGGGTAATTACGCCTAATAGCATGCTTTGTTTGCGTTACATCTCGAATATAAAAAATAATAACAGTAAGCACAACGAACCCGAGCACAACTATAAACATACTTGCAAATATATCGATACTAAACATTATAAAATTGCTCATTTATGACCCTTGGTGATTTTTAAAATAATAGCTAATAAGTACTGACCGTTTTAATGAACTAAATGGCACATCATAATTATTAATCTGCTAGCTTAAAATAAATACAAGTACTTACCAGCAAACCTGTAACTTAAATAGCTAAAAAACAACTCAGTACCCACTTTAAAAAATTATACTTATTTACTTTCCAGCTTAACTGATTCCTTTTTAATATAAATGCGTACTTGCGTTTCAAGTACCGATAAAGGCACTGAACCATGACGTAATATTTGATGATGAAACTCACGAATATCAAAATCGTGCCCAAGTGCTTGCTCTGCTTCAGAGCGTAAACGTTTAATAGTTAATTCACCTATTTTGTACGAAAGCGCCTGTGCAGGCCATGTTATATAACGATCAGTTTCTGTTTTAACGTTATGCAGCGAAAGCGCTGTATTTTCACTCATAAAATTCATGGCACGCTCTCTGCTCCAGCCATACATATGCATACCCGTATCAACAACTAAACGGGCTGCTCGCCACATTTCATAGGTCAAGCGACCAAAACGGCTATATGGGTCTTGGTAAAAGCCTGCTTCTAAACCTAAATACTCAGAGTAAAGCCCCCAACCTTCGCCAAATGCCGAAAGGTAAGCATCACGACGATAACTCGGCAAATTTTCAAGCTCAGCATTGAGTGAGATTTGCAAATGATGACCTGGCACGGCTTCGTGCAAAGTTAATGCCTCTAAAACATACAAAGGGCGCTTATCTAAAGCGTAAGTATTTACCCAGTAATACCCTGCTTCATCATCTCGATTAGAACCAGAATATCGACCTGTTGTGTATTTAGGGGCAATGCTGGCTGGCACGGGTGCTACGCCATAAGGTTTACGCGGTAAGGTATGAAATAACTTAGGCAGTTGTGCATCCATTTTTTTAGCAATATAAGAGGCTTCTTTTAAAAGCTGCTCTGGTGTCGTAGCGTAAAATTGTGGATCAGTGCGTAAAAAGTGAATAAATTCGGCAAACGTGCCTTTAAAACCTACTTCTGTTATTACGTCTTCCATTTCACTGCGGATTCGAGCAACCTCTTTCAATCCAAGTTCGTGAATCTCTTTAGGTGTCATATCGGTAGTGGTGTAATACTTAGCTCTGTTTTTATAAAATGCCTCGCCATTAGGCGTCTCTGATATGCCAATACTTGTGCGTGCACTAGGTCGATACTGCTGCGTAAAAAACGCTAAGTAATTCTTATAAGACTGTATAACATCGTCTTTTATAATGTTTTTAGCTTTTTGTTGTAACGCTTTAAATTTATCGTCACTCAAACCTGCTGTATTAGTTAAAAAAGGTTTATAAAACTCAGATGTAGTTACATCGTCAACAATGTAAGCATTAATTGAGTCTTCATAACCCTCTAACACTGCTTTAGGTTGGGTAAGGCCTGTTTCGATCCCTTTTTTCATCCAATAGATGTTTTGTTCAAAAAAGCGTGGGACTTGCGTTAATCGAGTCAAATATACTTGGTAGTCTTGCTGATTTTTATATTGAGAGCTGTTTACTATGTACGATAAACCAGAATGAAAACCATATTCTGAGGTAAGCGGCATATAGTGCGCATTAAATACATATTCATCAACACTGTTTTGTACTTGAGCTCGAATAATATTGAAGTTTATTTGATTTTCATCACTTAACTTTGCAATATTAACTGCGTCTAGCTCAGCAAGTAGACTCGCTTTATTTTTATATTCTTGTGCTAAAAATTTGGGCGATAAATTTGGTAATAAATAACCTTCAACTCCCTCTAAATTGCTATAAGGATTAGTACTTTGCCTATAATCGACAATACTTTTTGCTACTTGTGTAAATTGTTTATTGGCATTTGGTGTTGTTATTTGGCATGCACTCAATGAACATAAAATTGTGATGCCAAATAAAGATTGGCGAAGTGGCTTAACTAAAAAGTGATTCATTATAATGTAACTTAGCAGTGTTATTAATTTCATAAAACTATCGCAGGCTAAATAAATAGCAAGTAAATGAGACCAACTTTAATAAATAAACCTTACTAAAAACAAGTGTATTAACCTAAGAAACGACTCTAACATTGCCAATAGCAAGCTTAATTGATGAGAAAAACAGCTATCAAGCCGCTAAAGTAAAATTTAAGTTCCCTAACTTCTGTTTTTACTTTTAAATGGCGCACATAACGATTACTGTAGTAAAAAATAATAAAAAGCTCGGACGCATAACCGCCTCATGGAATGAGATATTCGAATTTGCACTTATGCGTACTTAGTTGGTATTTAAAAAATGATGTTCCATGATTCCATGGCTATTGCACAAGAAAAAATGACCAAAGTGTGTGTTTTTTTAGAGCGTTATGCGCTCCCACCTACGCCGCTGAATTATCAAGTTATTTATACTTATACCAGTCAAACTAATCTCAAGCTAAATAAAGCTTTAGATCGTGCTATTGCTGTTGAAGATAATATAGATAGCGTTTTAATTGAACAGCTACATTCTGAGTTTTTAAATACCGGCCACTTAGCTCAAGTCAACATGATTCAAAACGTTGATGGTGTTATAAATTCACTTTCTCAAAACTCTCATGCTACTGAGAAGCAAATAGTTCGTTTTGCGGGTCAAGTAAGCGAGTGCGTACATTCGCTTAATGAGAACAACATAGAACAAAGCCGTCAAGCGCTTGAAGTACTCCATAATCAAACCGCCGAATTACTCAACCAACATAAGCAATTTAAGCAAGAACTCAGTAAAGCTAAACAACTACACGAAAAAACACAAAAGCAACTTACTCAGCTTCGTAAACAACATATTATTGATAGTCAAACAGGGCTTTATAAGCGCCATTATTTAACGCAACAAACGCAAGTGTGGACTAATCAACAAAAGTCTATTTGCGCAATAGCGATTCAAATAGACAACCTTGATCATTTTACTGAAAATTATGGTGATATTATTGGTGAAGTCATTTTGAATAAAGTAGCTAAGCAAGTTCAAAAATATGTTTTTCAAAGTGGCTTACCTGGTCGCACAGCTAAAGATCAATTTACTGTTTTGCTCGCCGACATCGATCCAGATACGGCCAATGTAATAGCCGAGAAAGTACGAAATGGTGTCGAAAAGCTGCGCTTTGTTAGTTCAAAAACAGGGATTAAACTACCTAGTATTGGCTTATCACTAGGAATTGCTCAGCATCAACAAGAAGATGATTTTAATCAGCTAGCTAAAAAAGCATCTCATGCGGCTTATAAAGCACGTTCATTAGGGCAAAGTAGTTACACTGCAGGGCAATAAATTACCTGATAAATCATATTCAAATTGCACCTACTGTGTACAATAAAGTACACTAACCTCTATTGTCACGATAGAGATTAGTCATGAACGAAACCGAACAAAAGACCACGCATTTTGGTTATAAAACAGTAGCCGAGAACGATAAAGCTTCTATGGTTGCTGATGTATTTCACTCAGTAGCTGCAAAATACGATGTAATGAATGATTTAATGTCTTTTGGTGTGCATCGTTTATGGAAACGTCAAACTATTGCAAGCTCAGGTGTTCGTAAAGGCCATCATGTACTCGATTTAGCCGGCGGCACTGGCGATTTAACGGCAAAGTTTAGTCAATTAGTGGGCGAAACGGGTCAAGTTGTTTTAGGTGATATAAACTCATCTATGCTTAAAGTTGGTCGTGAAAAACTACATAATCTTGGGTTAGTTGGCAATATCGACTACGTACAAATGAATGCAGAAATGCTGCCGTTCCCAGATAATAGCTTTGATGTGATCACTATTGCCTTTGGCTTACGTAACGTTACCGATAAAGACAAAGCATTGCGCTCTATGTACCGTATTTTAAAGCCAGGTGGTCGTTTACTTGTTTTAGAGTTTTCAAAACCAGAGCATGACGTACTTAGTAAAGCTTACGATTTTTACTCATTTAATTTATTGCCTACAATGGGTAAGCTAGTTGCTAACGACAGTGAATCGTATAAGTATTTAGCTGAATCTATTCGCATGCATCCAGATCAAGACACGCTAAAAGCGATGATGGAAGATGCAGGCTTTGAGCAAACAACATACCAAAACCTCACAGGCGGAATTGTTGCGCTGCATCGTGGTTTTAAATATTAAGGCTTGCGGTTATGGCACTTGAGAAAATAACAAAAAATAATAATGATGCAATGGCATCTGAATTTTTTATGTTACCTAATTTTGTGCTTTCGCTTATTGAGCGTGTACTAAATCAAGCTCTCAGCCTTGACCCACAATTGTCTCAAAAACTAAGCGCAGTTAAACATCAGCGCTTAGTGGTTGAAGTAAGAGATTGGCAACAAAGTATCCAACTTGTTTATAGCGCTGAGCAATTGCACTTATACAGTGCTCAAAGTAACGAAAACGCAGATTGTATGATCAGCGCAGATATAGACACGCTTTTAGCACTTAAAAACCCAGCTATGCTTACCCAGTTAATTCGCCAAGATAAGCTCGACTTACAAGGCGATTTAAATATTGCGCAAACTTATAGTAATGCGTTTTCAGGCATTGATATTGATTGGCCTGAACAGCTTTCTAAATACATTGGCGATACCCCCGCTCAGCAGTTATATCTACACCTAAAAAAACTAAAACAAAAGAGCAGCAAAACCAATACTAAAATAAGTACCATGCTTACAAGTTTATGCCAAGACGAGCTCTCAATTACTATTCACCCATTAGAACTTGAGCAATTTAAACAAAAAAATAGAGAACTCAAAGGCCAAGTAGCTGCTGTTGAGCAGCGTATAAATACCCTGTTAAACTCTTTTTTACCTTCAAACACCCGCTAAGGATTTTTTGTGTCGACTGCACGTTTGTATAACATCACCAAAACTTTACTTCGCTATGGGCTAGACGAGCTAATTCCTAAACATAAGATCCCTTGGTTTGGTAAAGTAGCTCGTGGCAGTTTGTTTTGGCTGCGTAATCAGCACAAAGAAAAACCTGCAGGACTACGTTTACGTTTGGCACTACAAGAGCTTGGCCCTGTTTGGATTAAGTTTGGCCAAATGCTCTCTACTCGTCGTGACTTACTCCCTCATGATATCGCTTTAGAGCTTGCCTTTTTACAAGATCAAGTTCAGCCATTTGAAGGCGAGCTTGCACAAAAAATCATAGAAAAAGCGCTAGAAATTAACGATATAAGTGAATTGTTTAGTGAGTTTTCACAAACACCTCTAGCCTCTGCATCTATAGCGCAAGTGCATACAGCAAAGCTTATTGATGAGCAAAGCATTGAGCAAGATGTAGTAATTAAGGTTATTAGACCAAATATTTACGAGCAAATTAATGCCGATTTAGCGTTAATGGAAAAGCTCGCTAAGGTACTTGCAAAAGTCCATAACGAATCAAAACGTCTACGCCCCGTTGAAGTAGTTAAAGAATATAAAAAAACACTCCTAGACGAGCTCGACTTAATGCGCGAAGGTGCCAATGGCATTCAACTTAAGCGCAACTTTGAAGGCTCTGAATCATTGTATATTCCTGCAGTTTACAGTGATTATAGCCGTAGTAATGTCCTAGTAATGGAGCGTATTTACGGTATACCCGTCTCTGATACCGATTCACTTCTGGCGCAAAACACGAATATGAAATTACTTGCTGAGCGCGGCGTAGAAGTGTTTTTTACGCAAGTGTTTAGAGACAGCTTTTTTCATGCCGACATGCATCCGGGTAATATATTCGTCTCTCGCGAGCATCCTGAAAATCCAATGTATATCGGTATTGACTGCGGTATTGTTGGTACTTTGAGCAAAGAAGACAAACGTTATCTAGCTGAAAACTTTATTGCCTTTTTTAATCGTGATTATCGCCAAGTTGCACAGCTACACGTTGATTCTGGCTGGGTACCACACGATACCAGTATTGAAGAATTTGAATTTGCGATTCGCACAGTGTGCGAGCCTATATTCAATAAACCGCTTGCTGAAATTTCATTTGGTCACGTGCTCGTAAATCTATTTAATACCGCACGTCGTTTTAACATGCAGGTTCAACCGCAATTAGTATTACTGCAAAAGACCTTATTATACGTTGAAGGATTAGGGCGTCAGCTATATCCACAACTCGACTTATGGAAAACAGCTAAACCCTTTTTAGAAGATTGGGTTAAGCAGCAAGTTGGACCGCTATCAGTACTGAAGCAAATGTATGCTAACTTGCCATTTTGGGCTGAAAAAATGCCTGAACTACCTGATCTAATTTACCAGAATTTAAAGCGTGCACCACACGCTCATAAACCTCAAGAACAAAAGGTATCTCATAAACCTTTAATATTGAGTTTATTTGGTAGTGCTACAATGATTATGGCAACACTTTGTTATTTACAGCACGATTTAATAGCTGCAGGTATTACTATAAGCTTATCGGCTATTAGTTTTATAACAGCATGGCGCAACGCATAAACTGAGTGCTATTTGCGCTATTGGGCGTATAATTAGTATTTAAAATATACATTTAACCGTTTATATATTGGAGAAAACCATGGGTTTTGGTGGTATTAGTATTTGGCAATTATTAATTGTTTTAGCGATCATAGTTTTACTTTTCGGTACAAAAAAACTACGCGGTATGGGTGGTGATATTGGAGGCGCTGTTAAAGGCTTTAAAAAAGCAATGTCAGACGACACAGCGAGTGAACAAGAAAAGTCAGAGCAAATTCAACAATCAGAAAAAAGCACCGTTGACGGCTCAACCAATACTGAAAAAAACAAAGATAGCAATAAGGTTTAATTAGTATGGGGATGTGGGAACTTGTTGTTATTTTTATTGTTGGCTTAGTAGTGCTTGGCCCAGAACGCTTACCTGTTGCTATTAGAACAGTAAGTAAATGGGTTAAAACAGCTAAGTCACTTGCCAACTCGGTAAAAGCCGAAGTAAGTGAGGAACTGCGTATTCACGAACTTCACGAAAACCTTAAAAAAGCAGAACAACAAGAACTAAAAGATTTAAGCCCTGAGTTACAAAGTTCATTAACAGAGTTACAAAAAGCGGCTGAGTCAGTTACTCACAGCTACAAGAAAAAACAACCTGATACATCAAATAACCAACAACTTGATGAAAAAAAGTGAAATTTATCTCTCACTTTGTGGTCAACTTATTACATGGTATAAAAAATAATGGCTGAGGAAGTAAAATCGGGATTTGTAGCTCATTTAATTGAGTTGCGTGATCGGCTAATAAAAGCACTATTGAGCATTTTCATTATTTTTATTGCCATAGTATATTTTGCGAATGACATTTATGCCTTTGTTGCACAGCCGTTAGTTTCGCATTTGCCAAGTACTGCAACTATGATTGCAACCGACGTTACTGCCCCCTTTTTTGCACCTTTCAAACTAACTTTATTTGTCGCTTTATTTGCGTCAATTCCGTGGATATTGCATCAAATTTGGGGGTTTATAGCACCGGGTTTATATCAGCATGAAAAGAAAATGCTCATGCCTATTCTCGCTTCAAGTATAGTATTATTTTATGGCGGTATAGCCTTTTGTTATTTTGTAGTTCTGCCAATTATTTTAGGCTTTTTTACAAGTACTGGTCCAGAGATGATGACTCTTGCGCCCGACATAAGTAGCTATTTAGGGTTTGTATTAAAACTGTTTTTTGCATTTGGTGTCGCTTTCGAAATTCCTGTGGCAATTATGCTGCTATGTTGGAGTGGTGCAACAACAACAAAAAGCTTAAAAGAAAAGCGCCCATATATTGTCGTAGGCGTTTTTGTAGTGGCGATGTTTTTAACACCGCCCGATGTGTTATCACAAACTTTACTAGCATTTCCGATGCTTCTTTTGTTTGAGCTAGGCCTAATTTTAGCAAAATTCTATACCGCTAAACCACAAAAAGAATCTGAGGAATAAAATGAAAAAACAACTACTCTCACTATTGGTTTTATTAAGTGCGCCTACTTTTGCTGCGCAAACACAATTTAATACTCAAGCGTTACAAGCATGTAGCTTTATTGAAAATGACTTTAACCGATTACTTTGCTATGACAATACAGTTGCTGGTAAATCACTAACAAAGCCAACAGTAACAAAAACGCTTACTCCACCAACGGCTAACAATGTACCTCAAGTCGTAGCTGCTGCACCAATTCAAGCAAAGGCAAAAGCTGACGATTTTGGCTTAGAGTACAAAGAATCACAGGTAGAAAAAGAGACTGAAATTAAAGCTATGGTTACTTCAGTTAAAGAAGCCGCTTATGGCGAGTTAATTATCTCTCTAGATAACGGCCAACAATGGCGTCAAATTGGCTCTGACAGCATGCGTTTAAAAGAAAACGATACAATTGTAATTAGCCGTGGTGCATTCAACTCTTTTTTACTGAAACAAGACGGTAAAAACCGCTCTATTCGCGTTAAACGTACTAAATAATGTCATATACGTTAATTGATGCTGGGGTTAACTTAGCCAATCATCAATTTAATGACCAGCATCGTGATGTAGTTACCCGCGCAAGCGAAGCCGGTGTTACAAATATGCTTATTATAGGTTGTGATATTGCAAGCAGTCAGCAATCACTTGAACTTGCAATAAAACATCTTCAATATTCTACAGCGGGTATACACCCACATGATGCTAAGTCGGCGACGGATGAATTAGAAGCACAATTAACTGCACTTGCAAACAATAAGCAAGTTATAGCGATTGGTGAGTGCGGCCTTGATTATAACCGTGACTTTTCACCTCGCGATGTACAGCGTAGCGTTTTTAGACGCCACCTAACGCTTGCCGAAAAATTAGATTTACCGGTTTACTTACATGAACGTGATGCAAGTGACGATATGTTAAGTATTCTAAAAGAGTTTAATATTCGCGGTGTACTTCATTGTTTTACGGGTAACTCTGTAGCCCTTAAGCAATATCTAGATTTAGGTCTGTATATTGGTATAACAGGTTGGGTATGTGATGAAAGGCGTGGCAAAGAATTACAACAGCTAGTACCTAGTATTCCTCTAGATCGATTATTAATAGAAACTGATGCACCATTTTTAATTCCACGAACAGTTAAGCCAAAACCTAAATCGCGTAAAAATGAACCCGCTCTGCTCCCTTATATTTGCCAAACAGTTGCGCAACTTTATCAAACAGATGAAGAATTAATAGCCCGAAAAACAACAGAAAACTTTTACAATGTTTTTGGTTTAAAGAGCTGCTAATGGCGTGCGCAAAGGCATTACTAAGTCTATTAATGCTTCTTTGCACTTTTTATTCATTTGCAAACCCGGTAATAATAAAACACGATTTCAACTCTCAAAACATCAATAACCTGTATTACTCTTTTGAACCAACGTCGCTATTACATGCACAACAAAGTAGCAAGGTAGACTGGCAAAAAACCTTAGGCAAACCTCTTAACCTAGGTCTTGAGCAACGTTCTGTATGGGTGAAATTTAAAATAAAAAACACGCTTAGTTATAATACCGAACAACTGTTGTCGCTAAACAACCCTCTGCTAAACGACGTTCAAGTATATCAGTTACATAACTCGCAATTACTTTCTTACACCCAAATTGGCGATGCATACCCCCTTGATAAGCGTGCGATCAGAAGTGAATCTTTATTAGTTAAACTAATTAGCCCTGCAAATAGCGAAACGATTATTATACTGAAGGTGATGAATAGCTCAGGCTTGCGAGTCCCTTTAACTTTGTGGCAACCAGAAGCTTATTTAGCGCATAAAGGTAAACTTAATTTACTCTATGGCTTATTGATTGGTTTTATATTTTCTTTAGGTGTGAGCTGCTTAGTTTTATATGGTTTTTCGCGTAAACGTTATTTTATTTGTGCTGGTTTAATCACACTCACATTGGGGGGGGTCTTAGCCTACCTTTGTGGCTTTGGCTTAAGATATATTCACCCTAATTTGCCGGCATTACAGCAAGTTATGATCCCTATACTACTTATGCTTATTACTTTAATGTTTTTGCCTTTGCAAAAGAAAATTTGCCATCCAAAGCCCTCTTTTTTATTAACGGTTCAAAAGGTAGTGGTTAACGTATTAGGTGTCTCGTTATTATTTATTTGGTTATTTCCAAACCATATAGTGACACTATTTTGCTTAACGGCTACCCCAATCGCTTTAGGCTTTTATATTGCAACTACATTTACGTGCATGCGTTTAGCGCCTTCTAAACCTAATAAAGCGCTATTGCTCGTATTAGTTTTTTTCTTGGTGGTAATGCTTTATTTTATTGTGGCAGTAATGGGGCTATACGCCTTTAGCAGAAGTACATTAGCATTTGTATTTGCATGCTTTTTTAGCTGCACTTTCTGTCTATGTTACAGTGTAATGAAGCTATTTATTTTACAACGCGATGAAGAAGTAATAGCTCAGCAAACCTTGATTGCTGAAAATGCAGCCCAAGATACACTGCTTAAAGAGCGCTTAAAGTTACAAGAAAAAACGCGTCAAGAACTCGAATCACAAGTCGACGAACGCACCTTTGAATTACAAGTTACACTTAGAGAACTTGAAGAAAAAAATCGTTCACTTGAGTTACTCAATACCGAAGACGCTTTAACCGGAATAAAAAACAGACGTTTTTTTGATAAGAAACTCGTCATGGAACTTCGTCGGTCTCGCCGAGAGCAAACACCACTTAGCATTATTATGCTTGATATAGACCGGTTCAAAAGCATTAATGATACGTACGGACACATAATTGGCGATCAAGTTATTAAAGCTGTATCTGACCTAATAAAAGATCATTTAAAGCGCCCACTAGATGAAGTTGCCCGCTACGGCGGTGAGGAATTTGTGGTGCTATTACCTAATACCCCCAATGAAGGCGCACAAGACATAGCTGAAAAAATACGAGCAGCTATCTCAGCCAGTACAGTAACGGTTGCCAATAATGATATTCAATTTACAATTAGCGCTGGTGTATACACCAGCATTGCTGATGATGTTAGCAATCCTCAAATTTTTACTGAGTGCGCCGACAAAGCACTTTATTACGCAAAGCAACATGGCCGTAATCAAGTAATTACTTTTCCATTACCACAGTAGGAGCATATTAATATGGCCCAATCAGGATTAGACCTTTTCCCGTATACTCGCATGCGCAGAATGCGCCGCAGCGACTTTTCTCGCCGCTTAATGGCTGAAAATCAACTTAGCGTAAACGATTTAATTTACCCTGTATTTGTACTTGAAGGTAAAAATCGCCGCGAAGCAATTGAATCAATGCCGGGTATCGAGCGTTTATCAATAGATTTGCTGTTGCTTGAAGCAAAAGAACTTGTTGAACTTGGTGTACCTGCCTTAGCTATTTTTCCGGTAACACCTGCGGATAAAAAATCATTATTTGCCGAAGAAGCATATAATGATGATGGCTTAGTCCAACGCACTGTTCGTGCTTTAAAAGAAGCATTTCCTGAGTTGGGTGTAATTACTGATGGTGCACTTGATCCATTCACAACGCACGGTCAAGACGGCATTATTGATGACACTGGCTATGTGATAAACGACGTAACCACCGAAATTTTAGTTAAACAAGCACTCTCACATGCAGAAGCAGGCGCTGATGTAATTGCCCCTTCAGACATGATGGATGGCCGTATTGCTGCAATTCGTGAAGCGCTTGAAGCTGATGGGTTTGTGCATACCCGTATTATGGCCTACTCTGCTAAATACGCATCTAGCTACTATGGCCCATTTAGAGATGCAATAGGTTCTGCTGGTAACTTAAAAGGTGCCGATAAAAAAACCTACCAAATGGACCCTGCAAACTCTGATGAAGCAATACGTGAAGTCGCATTAGACTTACAAGAAGGCGCTGATATGGTCATGGTTAAGCCTGGCATGCCTTATTTAGATATTGTACGTCGTGTTAAAGACGAGTTTGGTGTACCTACTTTCGCATATCAGGTAAGTGGCGAGTATGCAATGCACAAAGCAGCTATTGATAACGGTTGGTTAAGTGAGGAAGCTACTATAATGGAGTCTTTACTTGCATTTAAGCGTGCAGGCGCTGATGGAATATTGACCTACTTTGCTAAGCAAGCCGCACAATACCTAGCTAAAAAGTAAGGGTTTTATAAAAAGGCGTTTAAACCGCCTTTTATTTACATTCGTTTACATTTTTGTATTATTTTCGTCATATTTATTCTCTAAACTGGTGTCCCATTTTGGGATTAATACACGGGAATAATAAAAAAATGTTTAAAACAAAAATAACACCACTCGCACTTGTTATAGCCAGTCTCAGTGCACCAGCATCCGCTGATCTAATCATTTCTGAATATATAGAAGGAAGTGGTTACAATAAAGCCATTGAACTTTACAATAATGCAACAACAGACATTGACCTTAGTGAATACTCATTACAGCGCTATTCAAATGGCTCTGCTAGCGTATCTACAGAAATTACATTAAGCGGTACTTTAGCTGCAAATAGTACCTATGTAATTGTCAATGCGGACACTAGAGCTTCTACCGACCTTTCAGGTAAAGCTGATCTATTAGATAGCGTAGTTAACTTTAATGGTGATGATGCAATCGTATTGACTAAGGATGGATCTGTTGTTGATAGTTTTGGACAAGTTGGTGTCGATCCTGGTTCATCGTGGTCAGAAGGCGGAGTAACCACAGCGAATCAAACTTTACGCAGAAAAGATGAAATTACTACAGGAAGAACAACACCTGATGCAGCATTTAACCCAAGTGAAGAATGGGTACAGTTCGACCAAGATGAGTTTGACGGCTTAGGCTCACATGCAGGTAATGGTGGAACAACACCTGAACCAATTCCAGAACCAGAACCACTTGAACCACTAGTTTGTGGTGCAGAAAAAACACTAATAAATGCTATTCAAGGTGACGGCTCTGCTAGCCCACTTGTAGGTACATTAGTAGAACTTGAAGGTGTGGTAACCGCAGACTTCCAAGGTGATGATCAATTAAAAGGCTTTTTTGTTAGCTCACTTGCTACAGACATAGATGCCAACCCACTAACTTCTGAAGGTGTGTTTGTTTATTTTGCAGATACTGATGTAAATGTTGGTGACCATGTGCGCGTACAAGGTACTGTTGAAGAGTATTTTGATGCAACACAAATTGGCAGCGTAAGCCAAGTAGCAATTTGTGATACAGGTTTACCTGTAGCAGCTACAAAAATTACTTTACCTTTAGCTGATACAACAGATTTAGAATCTTTTGAAGGTATGCTAGTTACTTTGGAGCAACCATTAGTAGTAACTAATAACTTTGGCCTTGGTCGATATGGTGAAGTTGAGTTAGCAACAGAGCGCTTGTATCAAGGTACACAGGTTGCACTACCTGGAGATACGGCTAATGCAGTTGAAACAGAAAACCTGCTTAAAAAGATCCTACTAGATGATGGCTCTACTGTACAAAACTTAGACCCAACAGCGTACCCAACTCCAGGCTTGTCAGCAGAAAATACATTACGTACTGGTGACACTGTAAACACAGTTACAGGTGCACTTGCTTATAGCTTTAGCCTTTACAGAATACACCCAACTTTAGCACCTCAGTTTATTGCAACAAATGCACGTGAAGATGCGCCTGAACTTAATGCTGAAGCAGATTTACGCGTAGCTAGCTTCAACGTACTTAATTACTTTAATGGTGATGGCCAAGGCGAAGGATTCCCTACCGCTCGAGGTGCAGATTCAGAAGCTGAACTTATTCGTCAAGAAGCTAAAATTGTAAGTGCAATTAGCGCTATCCAGGCCGACGTTGTTGGTTTAATGGAAATAGAAAATGATGGCTTTGGCGAATTTAGCGCTATTGCGAGCTTAGTAAATGCATTAAACGAAGCTGATTCAGCTAACCAATACGCATTTGTTGACTTTAACGTAGATCAAATTGGTACAGATGCAATTACTACCGCATTAATTTATCGTGCTAACAAAGTAGAAGAAGTAGGTACTGCTGCCATTACAACTGAAGCACCATTTGATTTTAGTAATCGTGCTCCAATTGCACAAAGCTTTAAATCATTAGAAACTGATGAAGTATTTACAGTTGCTGTGTCACACCTTAAATCTAAAAGCTGTGGTAGTGCTTCGGGTAATAATGCAGATTCAGGTGATGGTCAAGGCTGTTGGAATGAAATACGCACAGAAGGTGCTAATGCATTCGCTGATTGGCTTGATAGCAAACCAACCGGTATTGACGACGAAGATACTATTTTAGTCGGCGATATGAATGCTTACGCAATGGAAGACCCAATACGTGCATTTGCTGATAAAGGCTACAAAAATGTAGTTGCAGAAATTGATGGGGATACACGCGGTTACTCTTACAGCTTTTCTGGTCGCGCTGGTAGTTTAGATCACGCAGTAGCTACCCAATCACTACTTAGTAAAATTGTTGCAGCAACAGATTGGCACATCAACGCAGATGAACCTATTTCTCTTGATTACAATGTAGAGTTTAAAAGCGAAGGTCAACAATCTAGTTTGTACTCTGAAAGTGCATACCGCGCATCAGATCACGACCCTGTAATTATTGATATTAAATCTGAAATTACTTTAACACCTGAAGAGCAAACGCCTGTTATTACAGCTGATCAAGTTTTTGCAGTCGATGAAAACAGCGCAATTGGTACAGTTATCGGCACGCTCGATTTTAGTGATCCAAATGCCGATGAATCACCTGTTGTTAAATTTATTACATCTGATAATGATAGCGTTTCAATTAACAATCAGGGGCAGTTAATTGTTGCTGGAGAGATTGATTACGAATTCGAAAATCGTATTACTTTAACAGTGCAAGCTCAAGATAGCGTGGGTAACTTATCTAACGTTGAAAAAGTAGCTGTGAAAGTAAATAACTTACGCTCAGATGACGATAATGATGCAGGTTCATTATTATGGTTATCACTTCTTTTAGCACCACTATCAATAGTGCGTCGATTTAAAAAGAAATAACTAAGTTAAATCCAAACATTTAAAAAGCCGCTCTTGCGGCTTTTTTATTTTATACAAATGTAATTCAGACAAGCTTCATTAAACCCCCCGTAATATGTTCAGACGATCTGTGAATCTTCTAGTAATTAACCAGTAACAACTACATACATTTGAGTGAATTTTACACAATGAAACTCTTTTTATTATGTATATCGGTTTTACCTATTGAAAAGTATGAACTTTTATATGGGTTCACATTTTGCTTTAAATAATTAAAAAGATACTTACTAAACAAAATCAATATTTACCCTAAACGTAAAAATAAGTCGTGTTTTTATAAAGGAATGAGAATGAAACAATTAACCCAAAATCTGCCTAAATGGCAAAAAAAGTCAGCACCACTACTGGGTCTACTTATTATTTTTTCGACTTGGGGCAATAGCAACCAAGCGATTGCTGCAACCGTTGATGTAGCAATCCCACAAAGTAGCTTATTTGATGTAATTAGCGCTCGCGCCAAAAAGTTAGCAAGCGAAGAATACGTGGCACCTAAAAACATTGAGCTTGAAGCACTTAACAATATTGATTATCAAGATTACCGTTCAATTCGATTTAAAAAAGACAAAGCAGTATGGAAAGATGAAGGCCTGTACGAGCTACAATTATTCCACCCTGGTTTTTTATATAAAACACCTGTGACAATAAATACCGTTGATAGCGACTCTAAACGCAGTCGCTTACCTTTCAGTACTGACTTTTACCAATATGATGGCACAGCGGCACCACTACAAGAAGAAATAGCTAAAAGTGTTGCGGGTACTCAACTAGGTCATGCTGGGTTTCGCATACATTACCCATTAAATACTAACGAGTATAAAGATGAAGTAATGGTATTTCAGGGTGCATCGTATTTTAGAGTCGTTGGCCCTCAACAGGTTTATGGCTTATCAGCTAGAGGCCTTGCCATTGATACTGCAGAAAATTCGGGTGAAGAATTCCCAGTTTTTAAAGAATTCTGGTTAGTTAAACCAAAGGCCGACCAAACACAAATTACCATTTTTGCATTATTAGATAGCCCATCTATATCGGGTGCATACAAGTTCAGTGTTGACCCTACCACTAATATGCTAGTTGATGTTGATATGCAGATATTTGCGCGTAAAGATATTAAAAAACTGGGTGTAGCACCATTAACGAGTATGTTTTATCACGGCGAAAACAGCACCAAATTTTTTGATGACTACCGCCCTGAAGTTCATGACTCGGATGGTCTATTAACTCAATCTACTGATGACAAATGGGTATGGCGCCCTCTTAACAATCCTTCGCAGTTAAGTGTTACTTCATTTTCGTACAATAACCCAAAAGGTTTTGGGTTAGCTCAACGCGATCGAAACTTTAATAACTATTTAGACACAGAAGCACATTACCACAACCGCCCCAGCCTATGGATCGAACCACAAGGTGAATGGGGAAATGGTCGTGTAGAACTTGTAGAAATACCTACTGATACTGAAACTAACGACAATATCGTGAGTTACTGGGTACCAGAAAAGCCAATGAAAGCCGGAGATTCATTAAAGCTGAGCTACAAAATGACGACCTTTAATGCAGCTTTAACTCAGCACGAAAAAGCGCGAGTATTACGTACAAGGATTGGTAGCGCCGCTTTACCTGGTGAAGACAACCCACCACCAAAAAGTCATCGCCAATTTACTGTTGATTTTACTGGGTCGGAAATAAATCAACTTTCAGAACAATTAAAATTAGATGCCGACATTCAACTTACAACAGGCGAAGTAACCGACATAAATATCCAAAAACTGCCTGATTCACGAGGATGGCGTGTAGCTTTCAAAATTGCACCACAGGACGATCAACCCGTTGATATGCGTTTATCGTTAAAACTACGAGACAAAGAAATTAGCGAGGTATGGAGCTATGTTTGGTACCCAAATGACATCAAGTAATAAAGGGAAGGGCACTCCTATGCCATTCAAAACACTAAGAGTATGGCTATTTGCTATTGCGGCACTTGGCACATCTGGCTACGGCATATCTATTATGTTTGAGATTTTAAGCTCAAACGGTATGACATTACTTGAATACGCTCTTTTAGTATTATTCTCAATCACTTTTGCCTGGATTGTAACGGCCTTTTGTAGTGGAACAATTGGCTTTGTATTACAGCTATTACGAATTGATCCACTTACATTGAAACGTATTAAACCAATTGAGTTTGACGAGGAGGCAATTAACGCCCAAAAAACCGCCGTTGTAATGCCTATTTATAACGAAGATACCCACCGTGTTATCGCGGGTTTTGAAGTCAGCCTGCAATCGTTAAAAGAAACAGGTCAACTTGCAAACTTTGATTTTTACTTATTAAGCGACACCCAAGACCCACAAATAGCTAAAAATGAGCTAAGTGCGTGGCATGCATTGTGTGAGCGTTTAGGTGATACGGCAAAGCACGTATTCTATCGCCGTCGCGAAGATAACAAACATCGTAAAGTAGGTAACCTAACCGACTTTTGTGAGCGCTGGGGCAGCCAGTACGACCATATGATTGTGCTTGATGCAGATAGCGTAATGACCGGAAAATGTATGTTAGAGCTTACTACAAGTATGCTCAACAACCCACAAGCAGGTCTGATCCAAACTATTCCGATCCCTGTTCGTCAAGATACCTTTTTTGGCCGTTTTTTACAGTTTGCGTCAGTACTTTATAGCCCAATGCTCGCGACTGGCTCAGCTTTTTGGCAAACTGATAAAGCAAACTATTGGGGTCATAATGCAATCATTAGAGTTGAGGCATTTATAACGTGCTGTGGTTTGCCAACACTAAAAGGTAATGCACCTTTTGGCGGCGAAATTTTAAGTCATGACTTTGTAGAAGCTTCACTACTTCATAGTGCTGGTTGGGATGTATTGTTGCTATCAGATATTGAAGGTAGCTATGAAGAAGTACCAAGTAACATTCTAGACTACGCTGTACGCGATAGACGTTGGGTGCAAGGTAATATTCAGCACTTAGGTTTACTATCGTCATCCAAATTAAAATTAATGAGTAAGTTGCATTTTCTACTCGGTGCCACAGCCTATATTTCATCGCTAATTTGGCTCTCAATGTTGGCGTTAAGTACTATTGATGCAGTAACTCGCGCATTAAATAGTGATGTGTACTTTAACCGTGTTTACCAATTATTCCCCACATGGCAAATAGCTAAAACCGATCTTATTGATTCACTCTTGTATCTAACTATTATTATTTTATTAATGCCTAAATTAATGGGCATAATAGTAACCCTAATACATAGAAACAAACGCTTTGGTGGTTCAATTAAGCTAATACTAGGTTCAATCATTGAAACTGTATTTGCTATTATTGTTGCCCCATTAATGATGGTATTTCATGCTTACTTTGTACTTTGTGTGTTTTTAGGCAAAAAAGTGAAGTGGGATGCACAACCTCGTGAAGGTCGCATGGTCCCTTGGAAGGAAGCGTTTGGTTATACGTTATTCTCAACTATTGTGGCTATTGCATGGGGTAGTACAGCTTATTACTTCACACCAGTGTTCTTTTGGTGGTTATCGCCTATATTATTAGGCTTAGTGTTAGGCGCTCCAATTATCCGTTATACCAGTAGCATTAAGCTCGGTGTACAGCTTAGAAAGTTAGGTATATTTATTTGCCCTAGCGAAGTTGATAACGATTCAACGCTAGAAGCGCTTAAAACGCACCTAAAAGAAATTTCGATACCTGAGGAAGGTGCTTATCCACAAACTATACCGACACTACCACAAGAGCAATTGGTAACAATGCCTATCCAGTCCTTTAAAAAGCCAAGCAGGCTAAAGATGAAAGCGCTAAAAGCTAAGGCTATAAAAAAGTTTAATTAGCGCGTTATAAAATACAAAAACTAAAAAGGAGCGATTAATCGCTCCTTTTTGCTATCTTAATTAAAAATCAAGCGTTGCATTTATCGCTAATATTTTCCACTTTGTCAGCTAACTTATTACAGTACATTTCAGAAATAGCTGACTGCGCTTCATCATCAAGTTGCCAGTTATAGAAATGGAAATTTTTGCCATTATCTAACTCCACCTTAAAAATGGTGAAAAGAAAAAACGAACTAAATGATACGCAACTAATTTCCTCACTATTGATATAGCGCTCTGTGCACAAACGTGTATAACAAATACCTGCTTTATAACAATGTAAAAAACGAAGATGAAGAATATTAAAAGCAATGATAATTAGTAGAGCTGGCATTACAGTGAGAAAAACAATTTTTAGGTTCACAGTAAACATAATATGAATTAAAAATATTATGCTGAATGCTAAAATACATTTTGTGAATTGTAGCCACCAGTTTGGTGCTAATTTAATAGATTTCATGATCGTTACGTCTTATATAGAATTAATATGTAAACGTCTCTGCTGCGGAGACTTCCCTATCTGACTTTAGAGCTCTAGTCTAAAAGTGCTGGTATTCTACATTACGCACATAGAAGCATCAACAGAAGTTCTTAAAATTCAGTAGGTTACATAGCATTTACAATTAACTCCTTACAAACCAACTGATTAAGTAAATGAAGTAAATAAAATGCTCTCTAATACCTTTTTACTAACTGATAATATAGGACTACTTAATAATAAAATGTAGCTATAAACAACTACAAAAAAAAACTAAATTATAGGCAATAAAAAACCCGCAACATGTTGCGGGTTTTTTTAAAGAGTTAAAGTGCTAATTACTTAGCAGCTTTCTTCTCTTTTTCTGCAGCGATTACAGTTTCAGCTACGTTAGCTGGACATGCAGCGTAGTGTGAGAACTCCATAGAGAACTGACCACGACCCGATGTCATTGTACGTAGTGTACCGATGTAACCGAACATTTCTGATAACGGAACATCTGCTTTAATACGGATGCCTGTTAAACCAGCTTCTTGGTCTTTCATCATGCCACGACGACGGTTAAGGTCACCAATAACATCACCAACGTGATCTTCTGGAGTGAACACGTCAACTTTCATGATTGGTTCAAGAAGTTGTGCGCCCGCTTTAGGAATCGATTGACGGAAAGCGCCTTTAGCAGCGATTTCGAACGCGATTGCAGATGAATCCACGGCATGGAAACCACCGTCGAAAAGTTCAACTTCAACGTCAAGTACAGGGAAGCCAGCTAAAACACCTTCGCCCATCATTGACTTAAAGCCTTTCTCAACTGCAGGCCAGAATTCTTTAGGTACGTTACCACCAACAACTGATGATTTAAACGTAAAGCCTGAAGCAACTTCACCTGGCTTGATGCGGTAGTCGATTTTACCAAACTGACCAGAACCACCAGATTGTTTCTTATGCGTGTAGCTATCTTCGATTTCACGAGTGATAGTTTCACGGTAAGCAACTTGTGGTTGACCAACAATAAGGTCTACGCCGTAAGTACGCTTAAGGATATCTACTTTGATATCTAAGTGAAGCTCACCCATACCTTTAAGGATAGTTTCGCCTGAATCTTCATCAGTCTCAACTTGGAAAGATGGATCTTCTGCAACCATTTTACCGATAGCAACACCCATTTTCTCATTACCGCCTTTATCTTTAGGCTGTACAGCAATCGAGATTACTGGAGTTGGGAATACCATTGGCTCAAGTGTTACTGGGTGCTTAGGATCACATAAAGTATGACCAGTTTGCACGTTTTTCATGCCTACGATAGCAATGATGTCACCAGCTTGTGCGCTAGTTAATTCGTTACGGTCATCTGCTTGCATCTCAACCATACGGCCAACACGTTCAGTTTTACCAGTAAACGCGTTAAGGATAGTGTCACCCTTGTTTAGTTTACCTGAGTAAATACGTACGAATGTTAATGCACCAAAACGGTCATCCATTATTTTGAATGCTAACGCTTTGAAAGGTTCATCTGCAGATACGATTGCAAATTCGCCATTTTCGTTACCTTCTTCATCCATAAGAGGTTGAGGGTCAACTTCTGTAGGAGACGGTAAGTAGTCAATAACAGCATCAAGAATAAGCTGCATACCTTTGTTCTTAAACGCAGAACCACAGTATGTAGGGAAGAAAGCAAGGTCACGAGTACCTTTACGGATACAACGTTTGATATCTTCTACAGAAGGTGATTCACCTTCCATGTAAGCTTCAAGTAGTTCATCGTCTTGCTCAAGGGCAGTTTCAACAAGCATTTCATAATACTCGTCAGTTTTTTCTACCATGTCTGCAGGAACATCTGTAATTTCGTAGTTTTCAGGAAGACCAGTGTCATCCCAAACGTATGCTTTTTTAGTTAAAACGTCTACAACACCAATAAACTCATCTTCAATACCAATTGGTAGAGTCATGATTAGTGGTACAGCACCAAGTACTTTACGTACTTGCTCAGTTACACGGTAAAAATCAGCACCCATACGGTCTAATTTGTTAACGAAGATAATACGTGCAACTTCTGAGTCATTAGCATAACGCCAGTTAGTTTCTGATTGTGGTTCAACACCACCAGAACCACAGAAAACACCAACACCGCCATCAAGTACTTTAAGTGAACGGTAAACTTCAACTGTGAAGTCAACGTGTCCTGGTGTATCGATAACGTTAAAACGGTGATCTTTCCAGAAACAGCTTACTGCCGCAGACTGGATAGTAATACCGCGCTCAGCTTCTTGTTCCATGAAGTCAGTAGTAGATTCACCATCATGAACCTCACCTGTTTTATGGATTTGACCAGTAAGCTTTAGGATACGCTCAGTAGTCGTGGTTTTACCCGCATCTACGTGCGCGAAAATACCAATGTTTCTGTACTTCGATAAATCTGCCATTAATTTTACTCTTAATAAAGTCGATAAATTATTCGGCAGGAGTATAACATCACTTAAAGCGAACATCACCATACAAGCCGCTTAAAATGCAATCAATTCAACATATTTTTTTATATGCCAGAATCTATTAAATATCAAACATAACAAAAAACATGCAAGGCCTTGAAATAAATGGAATTTAATGCATTTACTTCAAATGCACGAAGTTACTTCGTTATTTTATAGCAGCGTTCAGGGCGGCCAATACTACCGTAGCTTTGATCCGCAGTTAACTTGCCTGACTCCAGTAAATACTCCAAGTAACGGCGCGCTGTAGAGCGGCTTACGCCAACTAAATCGCCCATTTGTTGAGCGGTAAATGCAGTGGTTCCGTGCTCTACAAAAGCATTATGTATTTTTTGTAGGGTAAGTTGATCGACCCCTTTTGGTAAACGAATAGACGTGTTGGTTTGTTGCTTTGAGCCAAATAATGTATCAACCATCGACTGTGTTACTTCACTCGCATCAGAAAAACATTGCTGACGTGATTCAAAACGTGCAAGAGCTTGATCAAGACGGCTTAGCATTAACGGCTTTACTAAAAAGTCGCACGCGCCTAACTGCATTGCTTTTTCAAGGGTTTCGACCTCTTTAGCTGCTGTTAACAACATAACTTCACTTTTAATCGCCCGTCGTCGTAAATCGCTTAACAAATCTAAGCCATTGCCATCTGGCAAATGTATATCGAGTAGAATTAAATCGGGTTCAATAGCATGCAACAAAGCTGTTGCCGTACTTAAATTACCGGCAATGCCTACTACCTGATACTGAGCTTGTCTTAAGCTCTGCTTTGGCGTTTGGCTACCGGCCACACCATTTGGTAATAACAAGTACTGCGCTAATAGCTGTGCTACCTCTACTTCGTCTTCAATTATTACTACTGAATACGTCATATTTAATGCTCTTATTATTTTGGAATATAAATACTTAGCCTTGCACCAAGCAAGTCTGACTCACCAATTTCTAACGTGCCACCACATGAGTCCAAATTTGTTTTTACTAAATATAACCCAATACCATGCCCCGCTCCCGATTTAGAGCTGTATTGAGGAGTAAAAATAACATCATGCTCAGAGCCTAACCCAAAGCCAGTATCTTCTACATCAAATAAAAGTGTTTGACTGGTTTCATCAACGGTTACACGTACTTTTGCAGAGCGAGAATCTGATGCTCTAATTGCAGCTTCAATGGCATTGTCTATTAAGTTTCCTAAAATAGACACTACTCGCTCTAGCATATCTTTGCGTGCAATAACGCCAAGTAGACTGTCAGGATTAAGCTCAAGCACAACATTTAATTCTCGCGCTTTATGATATTTACCCACTAACAAACCAGCAAGCACTGGGTCTTGTATGCACTCTAACAAGTTATGAATTTGTGCTTGGGAGCCTTGGCTTTCTTGCCCTATAATTTCTATAGCTTGCTCATTTTTCCCCATTTGCACTAACGCGCCAATTAAGTTGAGCTTATTGGAGTAGTCATGAGTTTGTACCCTTAAAAGCTCTGCAAAAGCCTGAACTTTAGTAAGTTGCTGGCTTAAATATTCAAGTTCATCAGAGGGGCGCATACTTAGTAAAATACCATCTGCCTGCCCTTGCACCTGTAAAGAAAACCTCGATAAAATGAGTCGTTTATCGGCGGCAAACAATTCAAAACCCACTATTTTACGCCGCTGATTTCGTAATAGAAACTCTGCGTGCTCTGGCAGTAAATCGTTTAAGCTGAGGTTCTGATTAATAATTGAAGTTGGTTTATCTAATATTTCGCAGGCGCGTTGGTTGAGTTTTCGTACTTTTCCGTCCGGGTCGAGTGCAATAATACCGCTGCGTACCGTATTTAAAATTGCATCTTGCTCTGAAAACAAACGTGCAATTTCATCTGGCTGCAGGCCAAAAATAGCATTTCTGACACGCTGTCCAATATAAATAGCCGCCAGTATACTTAAACCTACAAGTATTAAGCCCCATATTAAAATTTCACTACTGCGAGAGAGAATAAGCGGATCGATTGATTGTACTAAAAAACCAACCGACACAACGCCTACTATTTCATTATTACCTGCGTACACCGGCACTTTGCCACGAATTGATTCACCTAAACTACCATGAGCTACCGAAATATAGCGTTTACCTTTTAGCGCAGCTTGGCTATCGCCTCCGACCATTTTTTTGCCAATTTTATCTTCATCTGGATGCACAATACGAAATGCATTCTCATCGCCAATAACAATAAAGTCAGCACCTACAAGTTGTCGTAAATCTTCAATTTGCACGTTAATAGCGTTTAAGTCACTAGGGGTTTGCAATGCATTAATTACATCAGTACGTGTAGCTACACTACTAGCCACAGCTAATGCCTTATCGCCAATATGGCTATGTAAACTTTGCGCTGTAAGTTGATATACCAACGCGCCAAATAATAAAGCCTGCAATACACATAATCCTGTTACCCAAATAATTAATCGTGTTTCTAAACGTTTAGGTTTTGTGACCATGTTTTGCAATGGATTTAGCTTGTTGGTGTTTTTCATTTCATTCTCAATTATGCATTTGCTTTGTCTTCACGGCGTTGCATTAAATAATCTTTTAAAGGAAATAACAGCACTAAAATTGAAATTATAAATATGCTCAATGTTAGCGGGCGATCCCATAAAAAGCTTAATGAACCATCGGAAATCATCATTGAACGACGGAAGTTTCGCTCAATCATATCTCCTAATATAAAACCTAATAATAATGGTGCCATAGGAAACGACAGTAATCGCAATATTAGCGCAACCACTGCAAACCCCACCATCATAAATAAGTCGAAGGTATTGAAGGACACTAAGTAAACACCAATTAAGCTAAAGAACAAAATCATCACAGTAAGTACTGACTTAGGCATTGCTAACACTTTTGCAAAGTAAGGGATAAGCGGAAGATTTAAAATAAGCAGCACAATGTTACCAAAGTACATACTTACAATAACCGCCCAAAATACACTTGGGTTTTCTTGCATAAGCATTGGACCTGGCTGAATACCGTAAGCAATTAAAGCGCCTAGCATAATTGCAGTTGTTCCTGAGCCCGGAATACCAAGCGTTAACAGCGGTACAAACGATCCTGTACACGCGGCATTATTTGCTGATTCTGGGGCAGCTAAGCCACATAATGAGCCTTTACCAAATTTTTCTTTTAAACCTTTTGGCGCTAAATTTCGCTCTGTTGCATAAGCCATAAAGCTCGCAATAGTTGCACCTGCACCCGGTAGCACTCCCACTATAAAACCTAAAATAGACGAGCGACCAATTACTGGTGCTATTTCTTTAACCTCGGCTTTACTTAACTTGGTTGAACCTATTTGCGGAGTGTCGGAATCATTAATATTTTTAGCATCTTTTTTCTCTGGCTTTACAACATTTACAAGTGCCTCGGCTAATGCAAACGTTGCCATAGCAACTAATAAAAAGCTTATTCCGTCGAGTAAATCAGGTTGTCCAAAGGTAAATCGATCAGTACCTGATGACGGATCGATTCCAACCGTTGCTAGCATTAAGCCAAACACGGTCATCATCATTGCTTTTAAAAATTGCCCTTTATTTGAAAATGCTGCAATAGCTGTTAAGCCTAAAAACATCAGTACTACATAATCAGGGGATTGAAAACTCAATGACACCTTTGCTAATAAAGGCGCAGCAACCATTAATAATATGGCGCCAATTGTTCCGCCTATAAAGGAGGAATAAGCAGCAATTGCCAATGCTTTACCTGCATGACCTTGTTTTGCCAGCGGATAGCCATCAAAGGAAGAAGCCACAGTGCCTGCAACCCCTGGTGCATTAATTAAAATAGACGACGTAGAGCCACCAAAAATTGCTCCATAATAAACACCCGCCATTAAAATCATGCCCGAGTCGGCGCCAATGCTATAAGTAATAGGGATCATTAAGGCAATTGCGGTAATTGGCCCCAATCCTGGTAACATGCCTATAAAGGTGCCAACAAGGCAACCCGCAATAACATACATTAAATTATTAAAGTCGAGCACGGTCGACAAACCAAGCATAATTCCATCAAACATAACTTAACTCCACAAATCGCCCGGAACCAAGTAAATACCTAATACTTGAGTCATCAAAAACCAAAACACCACTGCAACCGGAATCGATGCAAATAGCAAAATTCCCTTACGTCTTTCGCCCATAACAAAAAAACCGGCAAGCAAAAATGCACTAGTCGAAATTAAAAAACCAATTGGCTCAAGTGCAGCGCTATAAATCACCATTAATATTAATAAACCAAAAGTGCGCAGCATGTGTGATTTTTCAAGAACATCACCTGCATTCGTTTTTTCTCTTGGTTTAAGCAATGTTGAACCAATAGACAGTAAGCACACCACAATACCAAACCCAGCATATACTTTAGGAAGAGTCGCTGAGGTAACTGTTTCGTATTCTTCAAACGGTAATAGTGGAATTTGCCATGCAACCACGGCATATAAAGTAAATAGTGCCAAGAATAAACTTGGCCCTAGTAATTCGCGATTCATCATTTTAAACCTCGATTAACGTGCTGCACGGATAAAACCAAGCTCTTCCATAACCACTTTAAGTTGTGCTTCCTGCGCTTCTAGTGATTTAATAAATTCATCTTTTTCTTGAAACAGATTTAGCCAGCCATTACGAGCTCTCACAGCCTCCCACTCAGGAGTACTTTGCAACTCACGAAGCTTTTTTGTGTACTGTGCTAACTTTTCAGCGGGTAAATTAGGCGCAGCAAAAAGACCACGCCAATTTACAAATTCCATATCGTAACCAAGCGACTTAAGCGTAGGGATTTCTGGGTAATCAGGTAAAGGTTTACCAGATGTAACCGCTAAAATGCGTGCTTGACCACCGTTAGCTACTTCAAGCGCTTCACTTAAACCTGTTGAAAGTAAATTCACTTCGCCTGAAAGCAACCCTGCTTTCGCTTTTCCACCTGCATCGTAAGGAATATAACGCAAGCGTCGACCATCTATACCCGCCGCTTTAACAGCTTGAGCCGCCACTAAGTGATCCATACTGCCGCGAGCAGAACCGCCCGCCACTTTTATCGAACTTGGATCTTCTTTTATTGATTTAATAACATCCTCCCAAGTTTTAAATGGAGAATCGTTACGTACAACAAATGCGCCGTAATCTGCAACCATGCTGGCTACAGGGGTTAAATCACGGTAGCTATAAGGAATTCGCCCGCTTAAAGCACGCAATACAATAGGCGTTGAATTAACCATTAAAATATCGCCCTTTTTTGTACCCGACTCGATTAAGTATGCAATAGCGCGACCGCCACCACCGCCAGACATATTTTGAAAAGATGCGTTACCTTCAATACCCGACTTAACTAAACCTTCACCTATACCTCGGGCTGTTGTATCCCAACCACCACCAGGACCGCCTGGAATTAAAAAGTGAGTGTCGGCTATTGCCAATGGACTGCTAAGCACTAACGATGCTGCAATTATGGTCGTTTTTACCGATTTAAATGACTTAAATAATTTCATTGTGTGTATCCTTAAAATAAATACTGCATACGTGCACTAAAGCCCATGCCAGAGTCTTCATCGCCAACAAGTGCTGGAGTGCCGGCACCTTCTACATCGCTGTAAATTAGATTGCCCATAAATTTAATATCACTACTTACGTAATAAGATGTACCTAATGTATAAGTTGTTGCTTTTGTGCCTTGTAAGCTACTTGTAGCGTCTACTTCTGAAACACGTGCCACCAACTCCCATGCATCTTTAATATTTTTAGGTTGTACAAATAATGCAGAGCTCGCTTTGTATTGGCGCTGCTCGCCCCCTAAAAAGTAACTTGCCGATACATGAAAACCATCAAAGCGCTCGCCATCTAAAAAATCAGTACTATTAGCGGCATCAAGTGAGCGGCTTGCATATTCAGCCTCAAGTGTTAAAGAATCCGCCTGATAAGCAAACTCAAAACCGGTTTGAGATAAGCTATCAAGTGGGCTTGTTACACCACCGGCGGCATAATCAACAAGGCGGGTATTGGCTTCGCGCACTTCACCACGCGCAAAACGTGCTCCTAATTCATTGCCTCCCATGTCGCGATATGAATGCCACACGCCTAAATGAATTACATCGCCAGGTGATGCACTCGACCATGTAGCACGCCCAGTAATAGCAAGAGTAAGCTTGTCGTTTTCATCACTACCTGTTGCACCAAATGCATCATTTTTATAAACGCCTATCGCGTAACGAAAGCCAGAGTCTTTAAAATATTGATAAGCAGAAGCGCCCCAACGAAAAAATGGAGAGAAAGTATTGGCTAGCGAACTACGCTCAATCGTATTAATGTGCTTTGAACTGGTTAATGCATTTAGCGATATATCTTCGCGAATTTTACCTGCTTTAACTTTAAGTCCGCTATCAAAAGCATAACGAACACGCGCCATCACTATTTCAGCAGTGCCTTCAGCAAATTCGAGTAATAACTTGTGATCCCAATTTCCGTGCTCACTTTCAACGTAAGTACGAATACGACGAGGAAAAAAATCGCTGCCGCCAGAGCCCTCGTTATCGGCGTTGTAAGCACCGTCAAAATAGTTGTAGTCGAGCTGAACCCGTCCACCAAACTCTAAATTAAAACCGCTGGTAGTTTTTAATGCACTTACTTCTTTTTGTAGCGCATCTAATTGCTCTTGTAGTTTTTGCGTATCGTTATTGGCTAAAACGGATGTACTTGCTAATGCAGCAGCAACTGCCAAAGCGAGTTGTGTGTTACTTGCTTTCATTATTTTCTCCACGCTTGTGTGTATATTTATTGTCAGGTAGATAAGCGACGACAAACTGCTATCTAACGCGCAGCTTATTGTTAACGGGAAATTAACGAAATATTTAGAAGGTAAGGTGCATTGATGATCGTTATGTGCTTTTTGCTCATAAAGTTCATGAACAAAAAGAGCAAAAACAGTTGCTGTTATATTTTGATTTATAAATACTTTTAAGGGTTTTAATGATTACCGTACGAATAAACAGATAGGATTTTTGCAGATCTAACGAAACCAGTAATAAAGTAGGTTTAACTAATTATGGTTTGGAAATACCACTAAAAAATTATTTCAAGAACATTTTAGGGGAAGCTAAGCGTTTCGCAATTACATAGCAGTTCATTTATATACTATTAATTAACTACTCACGTACGGGCCTGTTAACATCTCATTGTCAAAAAAGTCTAAATTTGGTACATTCTTTCCTCGATAGTATTTATAAAAACAACTATAAGACCCTACAATGAAATGGAACTTTCTTCGACTCAGCTTTTGGCTACTTGCACTTACCTTATTAATTTTCTCTCATAATATTTTTGCGCAGCAATATAAAATAGATAAACCAGCTAATTGGGTTAATACACATATTATTGAGCAACCCAAGCATTCCGACATAACCAAAGTGCGTGACGGTACACTTTATTTGTTACTCGATAACCAAACTTATATTCCAAATAAACAAAAGCAACAACGCTATACCCGCCTAGTTATGAAAGCTTTAAATCAAAGTGGTGTTGATTATATAAGCCAGCTTAATCTTGATTTTGATCCAAGTTACGAGTCGCTAACATTAAACAGCTTAACAATTATTAGAAATAGCGAGCGCATTGATAAGCTTGGTAGCGCGAGAATGACGGTTATACAAGGTGAATCTGAATTAGCAGATCGTATTTATAACGGTAGCCTGTCACTCAATATTATTATTGATGATATGCGCAGTGGCGACATACTTGACTACAGCTACACAGTGACAGGTAGCAACCCTATATATGCTAATAAATTTAGTACAAGACGCACGCTGAACTGGTCGGTACCCGTAGTGCAACAAAATATGCGTGTACTTTGGGGTAAACAAACACCTCTACATATAAATACAATAAACGGCGCAGCCGATATTCAAGAAACGCTTAATAAATATGGCAAAGATTATTCTATAACTCTTTTTGAAGAACCTTTACTGGAGCAGAATTCTCAAACCCCAACGTGGTATGACCCATATACACAAGTTTACTTTTCTGAGTTTGACGATTGGGGTCAGGTAGTTAACTGGGCATATCCACTTTATCAATCAGCCATAGAAACCCCAAATAGCATTTTGGATGTAGCTGAAAACATAAAAGCAACACACACAAAAACATCAGATAAAATTGCCGCAGCACTGCGCTTTAGCCAAGACGAAGTTCGATATTTAGGGCTTGAAATGGGCACTAACTCGCATCAACCAACGTCAGCTTCAGAAACGCTTTCGCTACGATACGGCGATTGTAAAGATAAAACGGTACTGCTTATTTCGTTATTAAAAGCGATGGGTATAGAGGCTTTCCCTGCGCTGGTCGATACTGAAGAAACCAAACGTTTAATAGAACTACCGGCTACTGCAAGTGTGTTTAATCACGTAATTGTTACGCTTAAGCAAGACGGAAAGCGCTACTGGCTCGATCCTACGGTGAACTACCAACGAGGTACACTTGAATATTTAGCACAACCTGATTATGGCTATGCCCTAATTATTGATAAAGGTGAAACTGCTTTAACCTCTATGGCACAAAAGCCTGTACATACAAATGTATCTGTAGAAGATAACTTTTTTATTGCAGAAAAAGTATCTGAGCCATCACGTTTTGAAACCCAATACACTTATGCCGGGTTTGAAGCAATTAACCGAAGAAGTAATATAGCCAGCAGTGGTCTAAATAGCGTTGCTAAGTCTTACTTTGAGTATTACCAAGGATTTTTAAATGGTTTATCAATAAATGAAACAATGGCAATTAGTGAGTAAGAGCAAACGGGTAAACTAATAACCAAAGAATCGTATTTAATTGATGAATTTTGGGAAAAAACAGATGAAGGCTACGAAGCTAGTTTTTATGCAAGTGAAATACAAAACAGTGTTTACGAACCAAAACAAGTAAACAGAACTGACCCGCTTTACTTCAGCTATCCCAATATAATTAACACCACAATAAAACTACATTTTACAGAAAAAGATTGGGGATTTGATAGCGAAAAAGAAGAAATTGATAACGACTACTTTAATTTAAAAACAGCCACTGAATTTAATAATAACGTTTTAACACTGACCTATAGCTATTACGCAAAACAAGATCATATAAAAGCCACTCAAATAGATGATTATTTAGCACAGCGTAAAAAGTTAATATCAGCAACTCATTACCCTATTCTAAAATATGCAAAGGCGAGCGAAACGCCTCAAACAACAGCTGATGTGTTAGATAGCTTCGGTTATAGCTGGCTTAAATATGTGTTGGCTGGTTATATTTTAGTACTCATATTCTTTTTCGCCGATTGGCGATTAGAGTCAGCAAAAAAAGTGAAATTTGAAGATAGTCCATTTTATGCCGTATCTGTAAGTAAGTTTATTATTTACAGTATTTTGAGTTTAGGCATATTTGTTAACTATTGGAGTTATCGTAACTTTAAAGCCATTAAAGAACGCGATAACTCAAGTATTATGCCTATTGCTCGAGGTATATTTGCATTTTTATGGTATTACCCTTTGTACCTCGCACTTGCAGAGCACAGCCAACAACAGCTAAACAAAAATAAAGTAATGCCTAACTGGACTGCCTTAACACTCTGGCTAATGGTACTTGCCAGCGCCTTTGCTTATCGAATGGACGAATACGCAACCATAGTGATTTGTATAATGCCATTTTTATGGTTGCCTCTAGTTAGTTACATTGAGCAAACCGATACAAGTAAAGAAGCCTTACATTACAACTCGTACTGGCGAATTAGACAGTATTTAATCTCGCTTGCGTTTGCACCTCTATTATTTTTGGGCGTACTTCAAGAAGTAAATATTTTACCCAATGCTGCAATTATCAAAGGGGATAGTTTATGGCCTTACCAAGTACACTTTTTAAAACGTAATCGCCTAACACCTGAAAACGAAGAAATACTTTATTTTTATAGCGATGCAGTATTTGATTACCGAGAAGACGGTAACGGAATAACCGAAAACTATATTTTTAGTTACTACAAAAACGATGACGGTAAGCTTGAATCGGATCTTAGTCACTTTAAAGATATAGAAAAAATAGAAGCCTCGTATGGTAAAACCAAGCTTGATAACACAAGTATAAAAGTAATAAAAACTGACGGTAGTGACTTCTTACTCATTGTAGGGCGTCTAAACAAGCAGGATAAAGTACTAGTGGAGCAGATTAATTTACGTATAACAGCAAATAAAGTGCGTTAGTGGCTTAAAATATCCAATTAGTACGAATATTTTTAGCCACTAATTAAAGGCTGTCGATCTTTGGAGGCTAAGACTTTACAAGAGACTATTTGATTTTATATCAAAGCAGTCGCTGTCTTGGAAGGCGATAAAATCATTCCTAGCTTGAATTTATTTTAACTCTGAAAGATCAATGCTTTTATACTAAAAATCCATATCAAATTATTTAATAAGTATTAAAAACCTATTCTTAATTGTTTAACCAAGATAAGTATTTTTATGAAATGGCAGTGTTAACTAGCCGATCTATATATGAATAAAAAACAAGCGCCACAATAATAAGAATTATTTGCATTTAGGTATTGACAGACAGTTAGATCTAACTGATAATCAATATCAACAAGACGGATTGCATACCACTTGTTAAGGAATGAATTGATTTGTTTCTCGACCCTGAAACAACGTGTGGCGCACGTAAACAGCTATGGTTACTTGTTATGAACCGCAACGCCCCTTGATGTTGATGATGAGTAACCGCCCTACTATTTTACTTGCTACATTGCTCATATCGGTGACGGTAGATATGAAACTAAAAAAGCCCTTACGGGCTTTTTTTATGTCTGTAATTTAGTTGGTTAAATTAAACTAATTAACGACGATTTTTACGTGCTCGTGCCCGGCGTTGAAGCTTTTCTTCTTCTTTAGCTGCTTTTTTAGCTTCTGCAGCGGCGCGTAAACCAGCAACCATTACTTCTTCTTCCTCACGCATTTGCGGAGTTTCCATCGTAATACGGCCAATAATACCATCGCGCAATTCGTTGATTAGTATTTCAGACATTTTGTATGTGTCTATTTGATTACCACCACGGATACAGCCGCGTTTTTTACCCGCCATTTCAACAAATTCCCAATCACTTTCAGGCAGTTCGGCAATTTTATAACGCGCTTTTAAAAGCTCAGGGTAAGCACGCAATAAGTACTCAGCGGTGTAACTTGCTACTTCTTCATACTCAAGCGCAGTATCACGAATAGCACCGGTAGCGCCTAAGCGATAACCTGAGTTTTCGTTTTCTACTTTTGGCCACAACATACCTGGCGTATCGTAAAGCATAATACCGTCTTCAAGCTTAATGCGTTGTTGTGCTTTCGTTACCGCAGGTTCATTACCTGTTTTTGCAACTATACGTCCAGCCAATACATTAATTAACGTAGATTTACCCACGTTAGGAATACCCATTATCATGGCTTTAATTTGCTTATCGGCGCCCACTTTATGCGGCACTAGCTTTTTACAAAGCTCATTAATACGGTGTACTTCAGCTGCTTTATCATGTCCAAAAGAAATAGCTTTAACACCGTTTTCTTGCTCAAAATAATCTTTCCAGACTTGAGTCATTTTAGGATCAGCTAAATCAGCCTTATTTAAAATTTTGATGACTGGCTTGCCTTCACGCAAGGTTGCCACCATCGGGTTTTCACTACTGTAGGGAATGCGCGCATCAAGCACTTCAATGATCACATCCATTTGTGGCATTATTTCTTTAATTTCATTGCGGGCTTTATTCATGTGCCCAGGGAACCACTGGATAGCCATTTTTAACTCCTAACGTATAATTAACCGCTATTTTAACTGGCAATTCATTTAATTGCGCTATACTGACGCAAATTTTTTCAGATTAGTTGTTATGGCTCTTAAATCCACCATTATGAAAGTGCAGTTATCGCTTAGCGATATGGACCGCCACGTTTATCAAGATTTTAATTTAACCTTGGCTCAACACCCATCAGAGACCGATCAACGGTTGATGATTCGCTTACTCGCTTTTGCTCTAAATAGCTGTGATGGTCTAGAATTTACTAAAGGATTAAGCGCTGATGATGAGCCTGAACTGTGGCATGTTAGCTATAGTGAAGAGATAGAGCTGTGGGTGGAGCTTGGCTTACCAGATGAAAAACGCCTTAAAAAAGCCTGTAATAAATCTAAAAAAGTAGTGCTATATACTTATGGTGAAAACAATCAAGCAATTTGGTGGCAAAAACATCAACCTAAATTGTATGAATTTAAAAATCTAAGTATTTTTAGCCTTGATTATGCAGCAACACAAGCACTTGCTGCTTTAGTTGATCGTGGAATTAAGCTCGCCATTACCATTCAAGATGGTGAAGTATGGGTAAATACCGATACAACCAATATTGAAATAAAACCGCTACAGTTAATGTAATTACGGTAGTTATACCAATTGCATTAAATTAGTTATCTATTATAGCGACAAATAAATAAGTCGATAACAAGGCGAAAATTATGACATATAGTTGTTCTATATAAATAATTTTTAACGCAGGTAGCGGATTATTTAATACGCTAGAATGATCATGTTTTTAATAAAATTGGTATTAGGGAGCATATGAAAGTTAAACACGTTATTGTTTTACATGGCTTGTATATGTCTGGCTTTGTTATGCGCCCACTTTGTTCACGGCTTGAAGAATCGGGGATGACAGTATTAAACATTACCTATAATACGCTCGACCCTCACCGCGATACCATATTTGCACAAATTGATGAGTGTATTTCTAACGAGCCTGCAGCGCTTGTATGCCACTCTATGGGAGGGCTGATTGCACGTGCTTACCTAGAGGCAAACTCCCCTGCTAGCCAGAATGTTACGAAGGTAATTACGCTTGGTACTCCACACAAAGGCAGCCATATTGCGCAAAAGATGAAACAAAAAGGGTTTGAATCATTTTTAAAAAATAGTGTTGAATTTTTACTCACTAAAAATGGTAATTGGCCTTTTAAAGCTAAGCTTTACAGTATTGCAGGCGATTTACCTATTGGGCTTATGCCCTTAATAGTTAAAGGTAGCCAGTCAGATGGCACTGTATTACTAGATGAAACCAAACTTAAAGGTATGGCCGAACATAAAGTGTTTCATTTAAGCCATACCAGTATGATTTACTCGCGCCAAGTACTCGATTACATTTTAAAGTGCTTAAACGAAAGCGATTAATCCTCAGCATTGGCTGCTATTTTATAACTAATTAAAAATACTACTGCCAATATAAGCGGAATCGGCGCCGCAATGTAGCCAAAAACATCCGAATTCGCAAAACTCGCACCTGCTAAGTGGGCTACTAACCCTAATACAAATGCGATGACTGCAAGACCTACCACTATTAACTCTGCTTTATTTTGTTTTGCTGTTTTTGCATGCATGTTATCTCTCCTAATTATTTCGACACACTTATTATGCGCCGTTAGGGTGGATGATTTTTGACCTGCATCAATAAAAAAATAGCTAAATTATCGCCTTGAATAAAGTTTGTTTTAGATCATAATTTATACTTATTTAGAGTTTATTTACTTTTAAGGGGTGGTATTTTTATTAATCAGACCCATTTCTATTAATAGTTAGAGGTGCGTATTGATATCAAAAGCAGTTAATAGGTTAAAGCTATTAACTAGATATATTTAAACGATTTTACTAAACAATAAAAATCCGCGATACTTATCACAAGTTCACAAACAAACGGTTATTCAGGAGCAAGTTATGTCACATGTAAACGCAATTGGTCTAAACAGTGCAAAAAGCGAAGACATCATAAAGTCACTCAATACATTATTGAGTAGCTACCAGATTCAATACATGAACGCGCGTGGCTTTCACTGGAATATTAAAGGCCGTAACTTTTTTGAACTACACGTTAAATTTGAAGAAATTTATAACTTACTACTTCTAAAAGTAGACGAAGTTGCAGAACGTATTTTAACGTTAGATGGTGCGCCTCTACATGCATTTTCTGATTACCTTGAAGTAAGTAAAATTAAAGAAGCTAAAGGTATTAGTGATGGCGTTACAGCCGTAGAAAACCTACTTGCTGGTTACAGCACATTAATTCACATGCAGCGTGATATTTTAAGCCAAGCTGGTGATGCAGATGATGAAGGTACTGCCTCACTAATGAGCGATTACATCTCAGAGCAAGAAAAACTGGTTTGGATGCTAAAGGCTTACTTAGACTAAACTAGCAAAAAAAAGCCCTCAATGAAGAGGGCCACAAATAGGGATAAATCGTTAAATAATCAAGCGATTCGGTTACTATATTAGCCTGCTCCCAATACTAAACAACGCCCCTGTTACCAGTGGCGTTGTTTTTGGTTTAAGTGGGTACAATGCTCATATATTGGGATAAACAATATATGAGCATTACTGCTCTCATTATTTTTTCCAATAAAAAAGCCCCAGCGATACTGGGGCTTTGTGAACGTAACTAATTAAGTAACTATATTAGTGTCGTTATTGCTGGTTAGAACTTACTTCTAAAACCGATGTAGAATGATTGACCAATTGGGTCGTACGTACCTGCATCAGTTTCAGTACCAGTACTTGAACCACTTACACCCGATAAAATGCGCGGTGGCTCTTTATCAAATAAGTTACTCGCACCAGCGTAAAGCTCTGTTGAATCGCTGATATGGTAACTTGCTTGAACATCATGATACGTTACTGAACCAATCCCTACTCCACCTGGAGCAATACCAAAACCACTTAAGAATTGATCATCAAAGTCTGCAGCGCCAATGTAAGTTAAGCTCCAGTTAAAATCAAAGTCGTTAAGTTTATAACCAAAGTTCCAGTTAGCTTTATGCTCTGATGCACCAATTTCTCCAGCAAACTCATCTTTATCAGCGCCTGGAAGTGGAATGCTATAACCATCGATTAGGTAAGTATAAGCAAGGCGAGTTCTAAACGCACCTGGACCAATATCAGTAGAGTACGTTAGTGTTAAATCAACACCTTCTGTGCCTAAACCACCACTGTTAGATACACCACTGTCGATAAATTCTAGTGAACCAGCACTATTATTACCTGATGGCGCACTACGACGAGTTACAAAGTCACAAAAGCTTGTATCGCCGCCGCCATAACATTGGTCAAGAATAAACTGACGAGGGGTTGATACTATTGCATCTGTAATTTCGATATCAAAGTAATCAAGCGTAATGTCTAGTCCTGAAATTAGGTTTTCTGGTGTAAATACTAAACCTACTGTTACAGAGTCACCAACTTCTTCTTTTAAATCTTGGTTGCCACGGTTAAAGCCACTAATACCTTGTAAGTCAGACTGGTTAAGCGTGAACTCACCATTTGAAGCGATATTAGTTGTAACACCACCATCTGTACGACAAGCATCACCAGCAGCACCACCGCCACTATTAGTAACACCTAAACATGGATCGTTTAAACCACTTGGGAACGTTTGTGAAGGCGGAGAAAATAGTTCATCGATATTTGGAGCACGCGTTGAACGAGCACGAGTAGCACGTAAACGTAAGCTATCCATTACTTCCCAATCAACACCCACATTCCAACTTTCGGTGTTACCGACTGTTGAATAATCAGATAAACGAACTGCTGCATTCATCGTTACAGTATCAAGTACTGGGATGTTTGCTTCTACATAGTACTCTGTTACGTCAAACGAGCCTTCTGTTGCTGGGATTGCATTACCTGCATTAAGACCGGCTTGCTGTAGTGCATCAAATTCACTGCGTGAAAATTCTTCGCGGTATTCAAAACCAGCAGCAATACCCACCGTACCTGCTGGTAAATCAAATAAATCACCTGAGATATTACCACCAATGATCTCTTGCTCAACTGACGTTGAAAGAGAGCTAGGTGCACTTACAAAATCAATAGCTCCTTGTGATAACGAATTAAAACCATAAATGTCTACAGGCGCACAGTTAAAGCCGCGAGCTGTCGCATCGATACAGATAGCCTCGTCAGTAATACCATCACCATCTAAATCTTGGCTATCAATAACAGCTTCTAAACCTTGACGGAAGCTTTGCACGTTGACTAAACCACCAGAAACTTGCTGCTCTTTTGTTTTACCATATACGTAGTAAGTATCGTAAAACCAACCATCTGCTATTTCACCTTGAAAACCAAGCGCTAAACGGAATGTATCACGCTCTGCTCGTGCTCCACGGTTACCAATGTCACTCAAACGTTTTGCAAAAAAGATATCACGCATACCATCACCATCGGTGTCGGTTGCTGCGTTATATATATCGTCTGGTACAAATGCATTACGTAATATTTCACCGTTTACATTAAATTCAATCGGTACTTGGCCATTTGCATAAATATCATCAGAAGCAAAAGGGAACGGCTCTAATTCAGAAACAGTTGTTGTTGCAGCGTAAGTGCCTTCATAAAAAAAGCTATGCTTGTCACTTAACTCATAGCTACCATTTGATGCGAATAAGTAGCGCTCTGTAGGTATTGCTATTGTACGTACGCCGCTTCGGTTAAAACCATTTGCATCTACGCCATCGCCACCATTAGTACTAAATGAGTTTTGTAGGTTGTTTGCATCATTAAACGTAAATGTTTCATCCCCTGCGCTAAAACGACCTTGTGGTGGGAATGAAGATAAAAACGGGCTTACCGCATCAAATACAGAGCCTGGGTTTGCTACTGGATCATCTTCGAAGAAAATACCTGAAAATTGGTCTACCGCTGAGCGGTCACGATCACGTGAGAAAACAGCACCTTGATCAGAGTAACCAAGGTGAAACATGGCGTGCCCTTTACCATCTGAGCTTGATAAGCCTGAGGTAAAGTTAAATTGGCGTGACTCATCATCACCTTCACTCGATTCACCGTACTGACCTTCAAACTCAACGCCTTCAAAGTCATCTTTTAGTACAAAGTTAACTACACCAGCAACAGCGTCAGAGCCATAAACTGATGAAGCACCACCGGTCATAATTTCAACACGTTCGATAAATTGGCTCGGAATAGTATTTAAATCGACAGCAGAGCTGCCAGGTACACCAGAAACATAACGGCGACCATTAACTAAAACCAATGTACGGTTAGAGCCTAAATTACGTAAATCAACTGTAGCAACACCCGCACTGGCTGTATTAAAGTTTGAGTTAGTACGGCTAATAGCTGGCGAACCAAATGCTGGGTTCTCTAGCAGTAAATCTTGAATATTTAATGAACCCGATGCATCAATAGCGGCACTATCTACAACTTGGATAGGCGCTGATGACATTGCTTCAGCTGAACGGATACGAGAACCTGTAACTTGTACACGTTCTATTTTAGTAATTTCGTCATCTTCTGCAGCCACACCTTGAAATGAAATGCTTGCAAGTATTGCACTGCTTAGCGCAACTGTTAACGACGATTTTTTAAATAATCGCGCGCTACCTTTGTTAGTTAATGTCATATAATTCCCCTGAATTGTTATTTTTGTAACTAAATAGTTACTTCGCGGATTACAGTAAGGGGATTTATTTAAACACTCTACGTGCATTATTTATGAGGCGTAATCTTTGGTATGAATAGCTAGTTTGATGGGATTAATTAGTACGTCACAATTATTTTATAAATATATTGTACTTTTCATAACAGTTTTTCCGCTAAGCACGGTCTTTGTTACTATATACAGCAAGAGATATAAAATAATGGTCGCTTCTTTTCATGCATTAACTTTTGTTAGTAACACTAAGTTTGCAACATTTTTAACAAAGCGCGTGCAAGAGCACCGACACTTTGAATCTCAATCTTTTATTCAGGCAAACAGATTAGATCAAATAGATACAGATCAATACAACGTACTTTTTTACGAACTAACCAATCTGGCTGATCCTATGCAAATAGTGCATTTAACAGAGCTCGCTAAAAAGCTTAAGTTAGTCATTATTGCCCAGTCGGGTCATTTTGCGAGTTTTGCTTTTGAAGTTGGCGCTGTTGATTTTTTAATAGTAGATTCTACAGCACCGCGTATTGATAAATGCTTTGATAAACTAATTCACCTTTGCCCGATTGCAAGCGCGGCTGAGCGCCAATATCAACAGAGCACACAAACCGAAAAACCATCATCACATATTGTAGTTAAAGATGTAGGTAAGGTAAGGCTAATTGATATAAAAGATATTATTTGGATTAATGGTGCGGGCAATTATGTAGAGCTGCATTTTACCAAAGGTAGTACACCGGTATTACACCGCGAAACCATGAAAAATATTGAACAGCAGCTAGAGCCAGAAGGGTTTATTCGTATTCATCGCTCGACGCTGGTAAGAAAACAAGCTATCTGCGAACTGATGCCTACCGACAGTGGCGATTATAAAGTAAGACTTAAAAACGACATGTGCTTAAACCTTTCAAGGCGCTATAAAGGGTGTTTAGAGAGTATTATAAGCCCTCTTCAGTAGCGGTTTATAATACTCATATTAATTACCAGTTCTGTTTTATATAACTATCACTTGGATGCACTAATAAATAGCTTTCGGTATCTTTATAAAAATTAACTTCTACATCGCTATTTTTCCATACCTTTTCAAACATATCTTTAGCTATGATATTAATGTTTATATAGTCAACACGTTGATAGCCACGCTCTTTTACACCCGCAAAATAGGCCTCTAACGAATCAAGACTATCTAAAGTTAACAGTTCAAACTCTTTTAAGTTAACAACCACAAACTTAATTGTATTTTTAGGATGAAAGCTCAATTCTTGAATAACACCATTAGTTAACGATGTTATACCTTCATTGTTAAAGCTCCCCTTCAACTTCAAATACATATGAGGGGGCTGTGAACAAATCTGAAATTCGCCATGTGCTCCAAACATAAATTACCTTCTATATATCAACTTCTATATATAGAGTAATACAATTTTCCGATTTTGCAGTTAATTTAACAGCGCAATAAAAAAGGCCATTTCGAGGGCTTTTTCTTCTAAGCTTTTAAAACGACCTGATGCACCGCCATGACCTGCATCCATATCCGTTTTAAAGACTAAAATGTTACTGTCTGTTTTAAGTTCACGCATTTTTGCAACCCACTTCATAGGCTCCCAATACTGTACTTGTGAGTCATGAAGACCGGTAGTAACGAGTATGTTCGGATAGTTTTGTGCGCTAATATTGTCATAAGGCGAGTAAGCTTCAATTACATCATAAAACTGAGGCTCATTTGGATTACCCCATTCATCGTATTCATTTGTTGTGAGTGGAATACTCTCATCAAGCATTGTGGTTAATACGTCTAAAAATGGTACATGACAGCCAACACCGCAATATAACTCTGGTGCCTGGTTTACAACCGCCCCCATTAATAAGCCACCAGCACTGCCGCCTGAGGCAAACACCTTATTGCTATCACAATAACCTTGATCAACAAGCGCTTTTGTCACATCAATAAAGTCACTAAAGCTATTTTGTTTATGCTCTTTTTTACCTTGCTCATACCATTCGCGGCCTAGCATTTCAGAGCCTCGGACATGCGCTATTACATAAACAAAACCACGATCGAGCAAGCTCAGTGATGAGCTTGAAAAACTAGGATCAATCGTATAACCATAGGCGCCATAGCCGTATTGAAATAACGGATTTGTACCCTCTTTTTTAAAGCTGTCTTTTCGATAAACAACAGATACAGGTACTTCAACTCCGTCGCGTGCAGTTATCATTAACCGCTCCGACTGATAGTCATCAGCATTAAAACTACCGAGTACTTTTTGCTGTTTAAGTAATGTTTTTTCGCCCGTTGCTAAATCAACATCATATAAAGAGCCCGGTGTTGTTAAGCTCGAGTAATAAATACGCGCAGTGCGAGTGTCTGGCTCTGGGTTCATTGCTATTGCTGCATAATAACAAGGATCGGCAAACTCAAGTGCCATACGCTCCCCTTGCTTATTAACAACTACAAATCGAGCTTGCCCTTGCTCGCGTTCACTTAATACTAAAAAGTCATTAAATAACTCTACACCTTCAAGCAGTACATTTTCTCTGTGAACTGTATGCTCAAGCCATTGTGTTTTATCAGCAATCGTTTCGTTTGTTGCCGTCATTAGTCTAAAGTTTTTAGCTTGCCAGTTAGTCACAATATAAAATGTGTCACCTAGCTTATCTACGTCAAACTCATGGCCATCTTCACGCGGCATTAATGCTTTAAATTCGCCAGTGGGCTTATTAGCATCCAGCACCCATGTATCGTTGGTCTCTGTCGATGCTAAATCAATAATAATTAAGCCTTCGTCGCGGCTTTTACCAAGTCCCATAAAAAAGCTGCTGTCTTGCTCTTCATAAACCATTACGTCTTGGCTTTGCTCGCTGCCAAGCTCATGCCTAAATACTTGGTATCCTAGTAGCGTTTTTAAATCTTTTTTTACATAAAAAACAGTTTTATTGTCGTTAGCCCAAACAACTTGCCCTTCTGTATTTTCAAGTACATCAGGTAGCATTTCACCGGTCGCTAAGCTTTTAAAGCGAACATTATAAATACGACGCCCTTCAGTATCTTCGGAGTAAGCCATAAGCTGCTCACATGGGCTTAGTGCGACTTCTCCTAGTTCAAAAAACTCAAATCCCTCAGCTAATATATTTACATCGAGTAAAAGCTCTTTATTATTAGCCTTTATACTCGTGCTTCTATAGTGGCGTGAGTACTCATCATCACCACGAACTTCTGAGTGATACCAGTATTTTCCGTCTTTAACGGGTACCGAGTTATCGTCTTTTACAATGCGTGCTTTTAACTCTTCAAAAAGTGTATTTTGGAGTGGCTTCATTGCAGCTAACTGTTCATCGCAATATGCATTTTCAGCATGTAAATGTGCAAGTACTTGCTCATCCTGACGATCGTCATCACGCATCCAATAGTAATTATCAGTGCGTATTTTATTATGAGTACTTAATGTATGGGCTTGCTGTTTAGCAATCGGGAAATTAGGTAATAAACTTAAAGAGTAGTCAGGACGAGACACAACAAAACCAATTAAAAAAATAATGTGATTTGCAGTTTATCATAAAAATAAAAAAGCCCATCCAATAGTTGGATGGGCTAAAACGGTAAACGCTTCATTATTAAAACCGCTATACCTTTGGGAAGATAATTCACTAACAACCTTATATTTGCTGCCAAGCCATAGCCCAACTTTGTCCAACACCGGGCTCGAACATAAACTTTTTATCGTCACTCGCGCGGCAAAACTCATTAAATGGCCAAGGCCTACATTGATAAACATGCCCTGTTTTTGGCTGCAATACCTTTGTACCCGCATTATAGTTTTCACAATTTTCAGGGTACACGTAATCATAAGAATCAAGGTTATTAACAACACGCTCGTCGCATTTTGCAATACAATGAAAATCGACATGCGCTTTACATATACCACTGCTTTGCAATGCAAAAATTTCATTATTTCTATAGGCTACAATTAAGCCTTGCTCGGTCATTTTACCTGCGCTAACCAGAGGAACATGCACGTTAATATGCTCGGCAACTAAGCGTGGCCATGCGTGAGGTTCACCTTGCTCAAGCGAGGTGATTTTGTAATCAAATGATAAACTAACTAGCTCTCCTTGCATGTCGTAAAAGGTTACACTCACCACATCGCCAATAAACAATTGGGTATGATGATTTAAGCAACCTATTGTTGACCACTTTCCACAGGCCAACGACGTATGCATAAACACGGCAACACCTTAAGAGTTACAAAATCTTATCCATACACTATGGATACACAAAAAATACACTGAGGGCAAGTGATACATAACAACACGTTATGCAGTAGTCCCGCTACCATAGCTTTATAAAAAGCCTTAGACCGGAAACTTTGCGCCCTAATCTTTCGATTAGTTTGCCAGCAATGCGGCGATTATAATTCGGCCCCGCATAACAATCAAACAAAAGAATGTAACCAAAAACAAAAACCAATCCTTTAAGGTTGGTTTAATGTGTTTTTAACTAAATAAATAAGCTAAAGGTTCTTTCGCCCACGTAAATATCAGCAATACCAATAAAGATATAAATATTAGCCATGCAGGCCAAGACGCTTTTGTTACTTTAGCCTCAGAGTCATCTGCTTTTAACTCTTTTGAGCCTGTGATCATCGCCTTAACTAGCGGCTTACCTTTTATTCTATAAACAATAATAGCTAATACATGTAAACCAATAGCATAAAGTAAAATGTCAAAATTCAGCTCATGTAGCCAATTTGCAAAATCAATCGTATCGCTAGACACATATTGAGCAAGCGGGCCGTCAGTTAAAATGCCATCACTACTCATTAACCCGGTAATAAGCTGCGTAATTATAATTATAAAAAATACCATTACCATACAGCTGCCAGGTGCTGAATGGCCTAGCGAGTCACTTGGTGTCTTTAGTGCCTTTAAAATAGCACGAGGAGAGTGCAGCAACCCACTTAATCTCGCGGTTTTACTTCCGATAATGCCCCATATTAAACGCGTTACGATGAGTGCTAAAGTAAAGAACCCAGCAACAAAATGAAGCTCAATCATGCCCTCTTCAATACTAAAATAAAGCACCGCAATACTTACAACCAAAAACCAATGAAAGCATCTAATAAACCCATCCCACACTTTTAACGTCGTCATTGCGCCTATCCTTAAAAAAACAGTATTATCTAATTCGTTAACTACTTTAACATCATAATATTAAGGTATCCTTATGAGCCATTCTACAAGCCGTGCGAGTAAATATCATGCAACCAGTTAAAAAAGCTATTTTAAAAGGCTTTTTAGATATGCTACCACTGTGTTTAGCGGTTATTCCTTGGGGTATTTTATGTGGTTCTTTAGCGATTCAAAATGGCTTTAGTGCACTAGAAACCCAAGCAATGTCGTTATTAGTCTTTGCAGGCTCTGCACAGCTTGTTGCAATTGAACTTATAGCGGGCAACACACCATTGCTTACAATTTTATTCACAACATTTATTATTAGCTCTCGGCACTTTTTATACGGTTTAGCCGTGCGTCATAAGGTCATTGATCAGCCTATGCGTTGGCGCTTACCAGTAAGCTTTGTATTAACCGATGAGCTATTTGCATTTTCTCACCATAGAAAAGCATATAGAACAAAAACACGTTTAATATACGCATTGAGCGCTGGTTTTAGCTTTTATATTGCATGGAATATTTGGACGTTTATTGGCATTGTAGCAGGCACAATGCTGCCCGACTTAACTAATTTAGGGCTCGACTTTGCCATTGCTGCCACGTTTATAGCGTTGGTTATTCCGGGAATTAAAAACCTAGCTTCACTCGTTACGGTAGTTGTAGCAGGCATTAGCGCAACGCTTTTAAAAAGCACAGGATTTGAGTTATGGCTTGTTTGCTCAGCGCTACTGGCAATGGCAGCAGGTTACAGCACAGCAAGACTAACCACTAAAAAGGAAGTAACGCCATGATGACGACTATTTTACTCATGGCGTGCATTACATTTTTTACGCGTTATTTATTTTTGCACCGTGCTTTACCGTTTAAAGTAGGCCCTAAAATGCAGCAATTTTTAAGCTTTAGTGCACCGGCAGTGCTTACAGCAATTTGGGTGCCTATCGTGTTTTTGAATGAAGATGGCATTAACTTAAACTGGCAAAATCCTTATTTGAGCGCCGCGATAGTTGCCATTATTGTTGCCTACAAAACACATAATATTTATTACACAACGCTTGCTGGTATGGGGCTATTTCTAATTTTAAATTAGTGCGATCTTTATACTTTATGGAATACTGCACTCAGGTTAAAATGCGGCTAACAACAATAAAAAGACACCAATATGCACGAATTTCATCAATTAAGCGCAACAAGCTTGCAGGGTCAACCTATCAACTTTAATGATTTTGAAGGTAGGGTTGTGCTTCTTGTTAATACCGCAAGTAAATGTGGGTTTACCTATCAATACGAGTCTCTGCAAGCTTTACACAATAAGTATGCCAGCCAAGGTTTAGTTATTCTGGGATTTCCGTGCAATCAATTTGGTAAACAAGAACCCGGCAACGCAACACAAATTGAGCAAGGATGTTTAATTAACTACGGGGTTAGTTTTTTAATGGCGGCCAAAGTAGATGTAAATGGTAAGCACGCACACCCGGTATTTCGCCACTTAAAATCAGCCTTACCTGGTTTTTTAACACGTAAAATAAAATGGAATTTTACTAAATTTTTAATTGCCGCAGATGGTACACCAATTAAACGCTATGCACCTTTTACTAAGCCCGAAAAGCTAGAGCTTACAATTCAAAAAGCATTAGCACAGGCTAAAAGTACCCTTTAAAAAGTAATAAAGAGGCGCAAGGCCTCTTTATTGCCAATACTATTGAAACTTAAACATACACATTACTGCACATTTAAACTCTCAATATTAATTGGTATTTTATTTATACTAGTGAAATTTAATCGGTGTAATCGCTTAAATCGTCTTCGCCTAGATTTTTACGCAAGCGTTTTTGCTCAAGGTAGTCTTCCAACTTCTTCTTAACCTTTTGCTTGTTCTTATCGTGTTGATTACGTCCGAGCATTTCGTACTCGTCTTCAACAAAATCGTCATCTAGCGCATCGTAACTAAATGTCTTACCCACAACCCACTCCATAAAGTGTTTGAGACCAACCAAGGATATTATTATCGCAATAGCCGGTAAAATTAAAAATGTTTAATGCCAAAGTGCTCTGCAAATTAACATCAAAATAAAGCCACGTGACTACTGTAAATAGTCTTCATGTCAGTAATGTGAATAAATAGCGCTAAATTTGAATTGAGGAAAGTGAGAGTTTTTTATCGTATCGATAAATAAAATTTATTAATTTTTATTAGTTAGCCAATTTGACTAAAAAATAGTTATTTATTAATTATTTTGACTTGCTAAAAAATAAAGAGAATCACTTAATCAATTGTTTTTTATGAAAAAATAAAACTGGCATCAAACTTGTTATTAATTAATCGTCATCAACAAAAAGTAGAGAACAAACATGAAAAAATTACTATTAGTTAGCGCATTAATTTGTACGCCAGCCGCTATGGCTCATAACGACAACGATTCTGCAATTTCATTTAGTAACGATGAATGTAACGTCGAATTTAAAAACGATGTACGTATTAAGCCAAACGAATTAGAAATTTTTACCGCCAATAATAAAACTATGCAATTTAATTCCCATGGTGACTTAACCGTTAATGGCGAGCTTGTAGCGCTTAATAGCTCACAACGCGAAGCACTGAATAAGTACTCTGACAGCTTACGCACTCAATTACCTGAAGTAGCTAATATAGCGTTAGAGGGGGTTAAAATTGCCGGTGTGGCATTAGAAGAAGTAGGCAATGCATTTAATATTGACGGTCTTGATAATATGTCTGAGCTTATGGACGACATTAAAATTGAGGTAGAAAACACATTTTACCAGCAAGGTACATTTGTAATGGGCCAACAAAGTTTTAATCAATTTGGCGAAAACTTTGAACAACAATTTGAGCAGCAGATAGAAACAGCGGTTGAATCAGCAGTAATGCAATCAATGGGCAGTATTTTAGTGGCTTTAGGTTCTGAGTTACTTGGTTCAGGCGGCGATATGGATGCCTTTGAACAACGCATGGAAAATATGGGTGCACAAATAGAAGAAAAAGTAGAGCTACATGCAAGCGCACTTGAAGAGAGAGCTAACTCTTTATGTGAAAACTTTGCTGATATTGCAAAACAAGAAGAGCAATTAGTAATGCAAGTGCCAGAGCTTAAAGGTTACCAGTTATTTAGCTTTAAACAAAATTAGTACAGCAAACGTTATTTAACATCCCTTTGGCAGCACTTAAGTTTACTTAAATGCTGCTTTTTTGTGTTTCCCAAACTTACTTTTTAGCTAATAAAGTAAGTTTACCTAGCGTGACAATCGCTTGTTCTATTTGCTCACCCCACTGCACACCGTAACTTAGCCTTATACAGCTTTTATATTTATTGGAGGCTGAAAAAATAAGCCCAGGGGTAATACTAATACCAACCTCAAGAGCAAGTAAAAATAATTTTTGACTATCGTACTCGCTTCCTAAATCTAGCCACATAACGCAGCCTCCTTTTGGATCGCTTATACGTGTATTTTTTGGCATAGCGTGTTGTAAACACCATCGCATACGCTCTTTGTTATCGCGCAGGCGCTGCCTGAGTACCTTTAAGTTACGGTCGTACTCGCCGCTGGCAATAAATTCTGATAACGCCCATTGATTTATTAACGAAGCGGAGCAACTTAGTGCTCGTTTATATCGCCGCGCTTGCGTTGCAAATTTACCGGCAACTAACCAACCTACACGATAGCTCGGCGCAGCCGTTTTAGAAAAAGATGAGCAACTGATCACTAATCCTTTTTTAGAATACGCTAAAGCAGGTGTGCCTCGTTTCGCCGTAAAATATAAATCGCCGTATACGTCATCTTCAATAAGCACTACGTCGTGGCTTTCGAGTAACTCCACCAGCTGCTGCCTGTTTGTATCTGGCATAAAGCTGCCTACAGGGTTGCTAATTGCTGTCGAGAATAAACACGCTTTTATGTCATGCTCATTTAAAGCTCGCTCCAAATCGCTTAACCAAATGCCATTATCTGGACACAGTGGTATTTCGAGCGCTTTAAGTCCCAAGCTTTCTATTAGCTCTATAATTCCGTGATAACAAGGAGTCTCAATAGCCACTACATCGCCTGGCTTTGTCACGCACTTAAGCGCAATAGCCATAGCCTCTTGCGCACCATTGGTGATCACAAGCTCGTCCATATCAATACCAATGCCAAAATCTAAATAGCGATGCACTAATTGTTTTTTCAGTGGTACAAACCCATCAGTTGGGCCATAATTTATGGCTTTACTGCCCGCAATTGTCATTACACGGCGCATGTTTCTGGCGAGTGCTTTATCGGTAGGTGCTGCTGCAATTGGGTTGGCGATACCAAAAGGGACTACGTTAGCTTGATGGATCGCGCTATACACCTGCTCTATTAAGGCTTGTTTATTTACCACAACAGGTTCGCGACTTAATTTAACTCGCTTAGGTAAATTATGAGCCATGCTAACGACTTTTAAAAAATATCCTGATTTTTCACGCGCCTCTACCAACCCTTGATCTTCAAGTGACTGGTAAGCCTGTTTTACAGTGGGGATACTTATATTTAAGTTATCTGCCATTTTACGCAGTGATGGAAGTTTTTCGCCGGGGAGTAAAACTTGTTGAGCGCTCATATCTCTAATCAACTGAATAACTTGCTGATATAAAAACTCATGCCCTTGGCTATTTTTTTGTCTTATCATCACACACCAAATCTGTATAGGTTACATTTTTACTTTTCTGTATATGGTAAGTATACAGATAGGTCTTAAAATAGCCATTCAATCGGGCTTTGGAGACTAACCATGAAAAGTGCAGCGCTATACATTACAACCGTTTTAATTTGGGGCTCAACTTGGTTAGCCATAGAGTTTCAGTTAGGTGATATTGCGGTAGAGTTATCGTTATTTTATCGCTTTGCTATTGCAGCGCTTTTAATGTGGTTATATGTAGCGTACAAAAAACCCGACATGCGATTTAAGTTACTGGATCATGGCTTTTTTGTTTTATTAGCTATTTGTAATTTTGGATTAAATTATTTAATGCTTTACTGGGCACAAAATCACCTTACCTCAGCCATGACCTCTATTGCCTTTTCAATGCTGCTGGTTATGAACATAGTCAATACTCGGTTATTTTTTGGTAAGCCAATCTCAAAACGAATTTATACAGGTGCTCTTCTCGCTGTATTAGGTATTACGTGTCTGTTTTGGCCACAGTTACAGCAGTTCGACTTGAGTAATGGTGCGTTGGTCGGGTTACTACTTGCCCTTGGTGGCACCTTTGTGGCTTCATTAGGAAACATGGTAAGCGTTCGTAATTCTCGTAAACAAATTGGTGTATTGCAAGGCAATGCATGGGGCATGCTATACAGCGCTATAGGCTTGGCTTTATATGTATTAATGAACGATGTGCAATTTAGTTTGAATGCTCCACCAAGTTACTGGTTATCACTACTTTATCTATCAATATTTGGCACTGTAATCGCTTTTGGTTGCTACTTTGCTCTACTAAGAAGTATAGGCCCTGAAAAAGCCAGCTACGTTATTGTTTTATTCCCATTAGTGGCAGTAACACTGAGTAGCTTTTTTGAAGGCTTTGAATGGCACGCAAATACCTTTGCAGGATTTAGCCTAGTGCTATTAGGTAACGCCATTGTGCTTACCCCAACAAAACGAATTAACGCCTTTTTAGCTAATAGAGCAGTAGCTAAAAGTGGCTCCGTCCCCAGTTAGACGCGTTATTAACGCAACTAACACAAAAGCGCCTACCCTACTGTAGGCGCTTTTTTATTGGCATATGAAAAAGTAAAGCCTGCCCATGCACACCAATAACGGCTGGAGTTTTACCTACCAGTTCACCATCTGCTTCAATCAATAACCCTTCAGTTTTTATAGAAGCTGTATTTAAGCGACTGTAGTTAAGATTTTTTATATGCTGATGGCGCTTAAAAAATAACTTCATAAAGCTTATTACATTATAAAAAAGCCCACCCGTTCGCATTTGATAACACTCAAGCAACCCATCAGTTAAATCTGCTTTTGGCGCTATTTCTAGACCACCACCAAAGTACTTATGATTAGCAAATACGGTAATCAAATTTTGATACTGCTGAGCATCGTTATTAAACGTACCTTGTAACTGCTGAGCTTGATAATAAAATAGCTCTTTAATGCTCGTCCAACTGTAATCAAAAGATGAAAAACTAGCTTTAGCATTAATCGCTTTAACTACATGAGCATCAAACCCTACCCCTGCAATATTAATAAAATAGCGGCTATTAATTTTTCCTACATCAATTGCTGTCGGTGTATTAAATAATGCCTTTCGCCAATCATCTTCTTTGCAATTAAACCCTCTCGAGAAATCATTACCTGTACCGCAAGGCAATAATGCTAACGTACAGCTACTCCCTATTAACGCATTAACCGCCAAGCTCAATGTACCGTCTCCGCCAAGTACAACTACTTTGGTAAATTTACTCAGTAGCAACCTTATTTGAGCGCAGTCATCGTTAAAGCTTCCCGTTGTAGTAAACATACAATAAGAAAAACTGCGTTTTTTACAGATGCTTTTAAGCCACATTAGTGGTTTTTCATTCTGTTTTTTTGTACTTGGTTTAATAATTATTAGTAGCGACAAGCTTTTTGTTTCCAACAATGCATTTAAGAACGAATAAAAAGAGTTTAATTGAATTTTTTTAATCTGAATAACTAGTCAAAAAAGATTGTGTAAAATGCATAAAAATAAATACAAACACTCACAAGTATCAGTATTAAAGCGACTAAAGCCGCCTTCATTGTAACTATTTATGCAAAAACGATAATAAAAAACACTGAACCACACGTTAATAAAACAAACAAGGATTAGTTTAACTAATCCGTCAGGCTCAATTTTTATCGTTGTCTTTTTAATCAAACAACGTGCAAAATGCACGCGATTTCAACATATACAACCCGGAGCAAAATAATGAAACCAATTAACACATTAAATCAAACAGCAGCAGCTCAAGTAGCAGTTAAACCAACTAACCGTAAAGCAAGAATGTTAGCTAAACTTAACACTATTGGTAAAAGACTAGCACTTAGCGGCGCAGCTCAATATAAATAATCACCCAACCATGATTATTTTTCGGTGCAGCGAACACTCAACCACTAAATGAAGTCACTTATTTAGCTCCCCTTGTTTGCTGCAACCTATTTATTTTATTAAAAATTGCCTTAATTTCCCCTTATTTACAAAAAAAACCTCATTTACGTACGTTTTTTAGGCAAACAGTCATTTTGCTATTTACACAGCGGTATCACCTAAGTATTATTCTGCGTCACGGAGAGATGGCAGAGTGGTCGAATGCACCGGTCTTGAAAACCGGCATGGGTTTATAGCCCATCTAGGGTTCAAATC
>NZ_JBBMQY010000022.1:0-65016 GCF_038900255.1 Pseudoalteromonas sp. AS84
TATGTGAAAGTAGGACATTACCAGGCTTCAAATTGTAGAAAGCCCGAATCTAACGATTCGGGCTTTTTTACGTCTGCGGAAAAGCAAAATACGCTCAATTAATAGACTCTTATACCAACACTCATTACGTAGGGCGGGCGAGCGTAGTGACTCCTGGCGCTAAAGTTATGTTTAATCACACCAAAATCACTCAATATCTCTGCACGCCGATAAGTATGTAGCATTTCACTGTTGTCCTTTACCGTTGTGTATAATAGCTTCTATTGCGTAGCGCACCGACTTCACATTGTAGAAAGTCTGTATCTAACAATTTGGGCTTTTTTGCGTCAGAAGAAAGGTTAAATGCGAGCGAATAACGAAAAAACTAAACCATAACATCATCAACTACTTACATTGAATACCTTCATGATCTAACTAAACCCGAAAGGTACGCGTTTTAAAAGTGTAGTAAAGTTAAATGTAGGTGAATAGCGTACAACTCACTCAACTATCTTATTCATATTTAATCTTTTTTACTTTCTATAAAAGCTAATTACTTTCATTTCCTTAGATAACAAATTTAATTTTGCTTTGTTACTGTCTTTGATTTAGGATCAAATCAGTTTAAAACCAAGAACTAACAGCCTGTGTATAGATTATTAATTAGCGCCATATCCATTTTATTTTGTTTTTCTGCGTCGGCAGTTGAAGTAACTGATCTATATCAAGATATTTTAAAAGTGGATGACAAAACACGAGACACTCGATTAGCTGCGAGTCGTAAAGCTTTGCTCAATGTTTTAGTGAAAGTAAGCGGTGATGAAACTGCGGATCAAAATAAATTAGCACAGCAACGCACTAAAGATATTTCTGATTATATGCTTAAGTTTGAATATGACGAGAGAGCAAATGGACAACTGAAACTCGTTGTTAAATTTGAAGCTCGAAAGATCAATGCGTTAATCAAAGAGTTAAACTTACCTTTATGGGGAGTGCAACGCCCGTTAGTCGCAATATGGTTAGGTATTGAGGACAATTGGCGCAGAGAATTAGTAACACAAGAAAGTTACCCGCAATTAGAGCAGTTAATTTATGACAAAGCAGGACGCCGTGGTCTACCTGTCGTTGTGCCATTACTTGACTTACAAGATAGACGTTTAGTAGGTATTCCTGAGGTATGGGGTAACTTTTCGGAACCAGTAGAAGAGGCCTCTAGGCGCTACAGTGCTGAGCGAAGTATTACAGCAAGAATGTATAAAGAAGCAGATAGCGAAAATTGGATTTTAGATTGGCGTTTTACTAATGATGATCAATTTGATTCAAATAGATTAACGGGCGATAAGCAGCAAATAGTGAGTCAAATGATTGATACCTTAGCTCGAGGCCTTGCAAGCGAGTACGCTATTGATCCAAATGCTTATTATGAACAAGCCGCAGCCACGCTAACATTAAAAGACACTCAAAGTTTTGTTGATGTTGAATTAGCAAAACAAAGATTATTGAACTTAAGCGTTGTTACGCAAGTTAAAATTGTTCGTAAAACTCCAGAATTTGTAGAATTTAAACTAAACCACACTGGTAATCTAAGTGATCTTAAAAAAGGGCTAGGGTTAGACTCCTCATTTAAAGATTATGAGGATCCACGCGCTTTTTATCATGTTGTTGATAAAAATAGCTTAGAGTATCAATGGATAACGCCATAATGCTAACTTCTGAGCCGATGCAAATGGCATTACCGGTTACCTTGCCGGATGACGAAACATTTGCATCGTACTTTGGTGGGGAAGATTCGTTAGAGGTTAACCATTTAAAAGGTAGCTTTTCGAAGTTAGCTAAAAAGTTTCAGTATACTTATTTATGTGGGTTAGGTGATTCGGGTAAGTCTCACCTTTTGTATGCAACCTGCATTAAAGCACAAGAGCGTGGTTTATCTAATATGCTGCTGTCTATGCGCGAAGTAGTTGACTTTGGACCTATGGTATTAGACGGTTTAGAAGCGCTTGATGTTCTATGTATTGATGACGTGCATTTAGTTGCAGGGAATGATGCATGGGAAAAAGCACTATTTAACTTTTTTAACCGGTTTAACGAACCCGGAAAAATGTTAGTAGTAACTGCCGATTTACTTCCTAGCATGCTCAATATCTCGCTGCCTGACTTAGAGTCTCGTTTAACGTGGGGGACAACCTTTCAAATTCGTTCTATGAGTGATGACGATAAAGCACAAGCACTTGTTAAGCGCGCTCATATGCGCGGTCTTGAATTAAGTGATGAGTGTGCACGCTTTTTACTAACCCGTTTAAGCCGTGATATGCGTGCTTTATTAGATGTACTCGACAAATTAGATCATGCATCTATGGCAGCACAGCGAAAATTAACTATTCCTTTTATAAAATCAACGTTAAAGCTGTAGTAGGTCTAGAATCTAGACCCTTCTTTCAGTTATCATAAGCTATTATCAGAGCGTGTTTACCTTTCCTGATTGGAATTTGTTTAACTTAAGAGTGCTTTAATCGCGTCGTGAGGACTTTAGCATAGTATTTATATGCGAAACCCGAACAACAAAGAGAGTAGCCTCCGAGATAAACACTTCAAACTGCATGTGTTTGGTCTTTATTTAGCGTTATTGCATGATTTATGTAGGGAACTACAGCCCAATGCTTAACCTTATTTAATAACCAATCACACTGTTGTAAAGCAATCTTGAAAGGCCAACACGCTCTTAAGCAATCACCTTCTGTGAAAGATCAGGTATCGAATGAACTTAGAAAACATATTAGCGCAAGCACTTGAGGCGGTAGCCAGTGCCAGTGAAATAGCGCAGTTAGAAGATATCAGGGTTAATTACCTTGGTAAAAAAGGCGAAATCACTAGCTTACTTAAAACGTTAGGTAAAATAGCACCTGAAGAACGTAAAGAAGCAGGCCAAGTTATAAACCAAGCTAAACAAGATGTACAAGCTGCTATCAACGAAAAGCGTGAATTGCTAGCAAGTAAAGCACTTGAAGAAAAACTAGCTGCTGAAACTATAGATGTAACTCTACCAGGGCGTGTTATGCCTGCTGGCGGTTTACACCCAGTTACGCGCACTATTGAGCGCATAGAAAGCTTTTTCGGTGAGTTAGGTTTTGAAGTTAAATCTGGTCCAGAAATCGAAGACGATTTTCATAACTTTGATGCGCTAAATATTCCAGAGCACCACCCAGCACGTGCAGATCACGATACCTTTTATTTCAATCCTAAATTAGTACTACGCACACAAACAAGTGGCGTGCAAATTCGTACTATGGAAACTGAGCAGCCACCACTGCGTATTATTTCACCTGGACGTGTATACCGTAACGATTACGACCAAACACATACACCTATGTTCCATCAGGTGGAAGGTTTAATGGTTGATACTGATGTTAGCTTTACTGAGCTAAAAGGTATTTTGCATGATTTTTTACGTAACTTTTTTGAAGAAGATATGGAAATTCGTTTCCGTCCTTCATTCTTCCCATTTACAGAACCTTCAGCTGAAGTAGATGTTATGGGTAAAGACGGCAAGTGGTTAGAAGTACTAGGCTGTGGCATGGTACATCCAAATGTACTTAAGTCTGTGGGTATCGACCCAGAAAAATACACCGGCTTTGCCTTTGGCATGGGTGTAGAGCGTTTAACCATGTTGCGCTATGGCGTAAACGATTTACGTGCCTTTTTCGAAAATGACTTAAAATTCCTGAACCAGTTCCGTTAAGAGTGAAACAATAAAATGAAATTTAGTGAAAAGTGGTTAAGAGAGTGGGTTAATCCTGCTATTGATACGCAAGCTCTTTCGGAACAGCTTTCAATGGCTGGCCTAGAAGTTGATGGTGTTGAGCCTGCTGCTGCCAAATTTAATGGCGTAGTTGTTGGTGAAGTTGTTGAATGTGAGCAGCACCCTGATGCAGATAAACTGCGTGTTACCAAAATTAACGTAGGTGGCGATGAGCTACTTGATATCGTGTGTGGAGCACCAAATTGTCGTTTAGGTATTAAAGTTGCTGTTGCGACTGTGGGCGCTGTACTGCCTGGTGACTTTAAAATTAAAAAAGCCAAACTACGCGGTCAACCTTCAAACGGAATGCTATGTGCTTTTGTTGAGCTAGGTATTAGCGAAGAAGGCGACGGCATTATGGAATTGCCAAGCGATGCACCAGTAGGCACTGATTTACGTGACTACCTAGGTCTTGATGATAATATTATAGATGTTGATTTAACACCAAACCGTGGTGACTGTTTAGGCATTAAAGGCCTTGCTCGTGAAGTAGGCGTTTTAAACAGTATTGACGTAAATGTATTAGATATTCCAGCGGTTATCCCAACAATTGACGATAAAATATCGATTGAATTAGTGAACGAAGATGCATGTCCTCGTTACCTTGGTCGTGTGATCAAAGGCATTAACCTTGATGCAAAAACACCGCTTTGGATGGTTGAAAAGCTACGCCGCAGTGGCGTACGTTCAATCGACCCAGTAGTTGATGTTACAAACTATGTATTACTTGAGCTTGGTCACCCAATGCACGCGTTTGATTTAAATGCGATTGAAGGTGGTATTAAAGTACGTAGTGCAAACGCAGGTGAAGAACTTGTTTTATTAGACGGTAACATCGCTAAATTAAACAACACTACACTTGTGATAGCCGATCATAACAAAGCACTTGCAATAGCGGGTATTTTTGGTGGTGAGCAATCAGGTGTTACAGATAAAACATCTGATATATTACTTGAAAGCGCATTTTTTAATCCTGTAGCAATTGCAGGGCAAGCACGTAGCTACGGTTTACACACTGATGCTTCACACCGTTATGAACGCGGTGTTGATTTTGCTCTGCAACATGATGCAATGGAACGTGCAACAGCGCTACTTCTTGAAATCGTAGGCGGTCAAGCAGGCCCAGTTGTTGAAGCTGTAGCGGCTGACAAACTACCAAAAGTGACTGAAGTACGTCTTCGTCGTGCTCGTTTAGACCGTGTTATTGGTCATCATATTGAAGATGCTAAAGTAACAGATATTCTTACGCGTTTAGGTCTTGATGTTAAAGTAGAAAATGAAAGCTGGAGTGCGGACGTACCAAGCTACCGTTTTGATATTCGCATCGAAGAAGATTTAATTGAAGAAGTAGCACGTGTTTACGGTTACAACAGCATTCCTAATGTTGCACCAACCGCAAAACTTAAAATGACGACGCATAACGAAGCAACTATTGCGCTTAGCAAGTTCCGCAATACGTTAGTGACTCGTGGTTATCAAGAAGCAATTACATACAGCTTTGTAGACCCTAAAGCACAAGCTATTTTACACCCAGAGTGTGAAGCAATGGTATTACCGCACCCTATTTCAATTGAAATGTCAGCGATGCGTGTAAGTTTAATGCCGGGTTTATTAGCGTCTGTAGCGTATAACCAAAATCGCCAACAGCCTCGTATTCGTTTATTCGAACATGGTCTTAAATTTATAAGCGACGAAAGTGCAGAAAATGGTGTTTACCAAGTACCGGTTATTGGTGGCGTTATCACGGGTCTTGTAAATGGTGAACATTGGGTTGAAGAAAAACGTAACGTTGATTTTTACGATTTAAAAGGTGATGTTGAAGCCTTACTTGCAATTACTAATGACGTTACTCGCTTTGAAATTAAAGCCGAGCAGTCAGATGGACTTCATCCTGGTCAATCAGCTGTAATATATGTTGATGGCAAAAAGGTTGGTTTTTTTGGTGCTTTACATCCTCAAGCTCAAAAGTCGTTAGATATCAACAACGCAACTTTTGTTTTTGAAATTGAAATGTCAGCAATAGAAAAAAGAAATTTACCGCAAGCAGAAGGGGTGTCTAAATTCCCTTCAAATCGCCGCGACATCGCGATTTTAGTGGCAGACAGCGTTAAATCTGGCGACATTTTAAGCGTGATCGAAAAAGTTGGCGGAAATCAATTGGTTGACCTAAACTTATTCGATGTGTATAAGGGCAAAGGTATTGAGCCAAATTATAAGAGTTTGGCGATTGCTCTAACACTGCAAGCGGTTGATAGAACACTCGAAGAGAAAGATATCAATCTAGTAGTTGATAACGTGGTGGCCGAATTGGCCGAACAGTTTAATGCATCGTTGAGGGACTAGATATGGCGCTTACTAAAGCCGACATAGCTGAACACCTATTTGAAAAGCTCGGGATCAATAAAAAAGATGCCAAAGATTTAGTTGAAGCGTTTTTTGAAGAAATCCGCTCAGCGCTAGAAAAAGGCGAGCAGGTTAAGCTCTCTGGATTTGGTAACTTTGATCTTCGAGACAAAAAAGAAAGACCAGGCCGCAATCCGAAAACAGGCGAAGATATTCCTATTTCGGCACGTCGCGTGGTGACTTTTCGACCAGGTCAAAAGCTTAAAACCCGCGTAGAAGTGGGCACAAGCAAAGCAAAATAAAAAAAGGCAGCGTAAGCTGCCTTTTTTATTGTCTAAAATAACTCCGCTCTAGCGGAGTTATTTAGTTGTACCGTTAGAAAACTTTTTTAAAACTCTCGAGGAGATACAAAATCACCTGCCATTATTTGCTGAAATGTTTGCTCTGCAAGTACATCTAGGCTGTCTAAGCTTTTACCATTCGTTATTAATTGCTGCTCAATTTCAAACACGTCAATATTTTCAATCCCCGACATTTGCGCTACTTTAGAAAATATATATGCATGTTTAAATTTATCATGTTTATAAAAAAGACTAATAAGTGATGTATACACTTCAGGATTCGGTACGTTGCCTTTTTTATTGAGTTCTAAAGTTTTATAAAGCAAATCGATGGTTTTTTCATCATCAAATTTAATATAGTACGATGCTAGAAAAAATTGCATTTCGGCACTTTGCGTTACACTTTTGTCATTTTCTATCGCTAATAATTTAGTCAGTGCACTTTGGTTATTATTTCGTGACCATTGGTAGTAGAGCAAACCTGGATGGTTTGTATTTTGGGTATCTTGATATAAGCGAGTCATTTCTTTAATGCTCGTTAATTGACCGTCAATACGTGACGTTTTTTTAGCTTTTAACTTAATATGTTCAATTTTAGCGGCCACAGTTATACATTGGTTATAGGATTCAAAGTCCTTGAGTAATTGGTATTTATTTTCATCAGTAGGGTCTTTGTATTCTATGTAACGTTTGATAATCACATCAGAACGCTCATCCTTGCAGTGGCTGTCTTTGTTTAAGTCGCTACAAAAGCCAGGTGTTTCTTTGCACACTTGTGCGAGTGTCAACGGTTCTTCACACCCTGTCAACGTTAGCAAACCCAATAGTACACTTGCTTTTTTAAGCATCCCTTAACCCCAAATGAATATCCACCTTGCTATTCTAACGCAATCATTTAACGCCTAACAGTAGAGAATAACTTCAGATTAAATTAGAATAGCCCTGCCTGAAGTGCATTACTCTCAAAATATAGTGCATTTTTAAAGGCTATCCGTTCAAAATGATAAACTTAGGTAAATAAAATGACCTCATCTCACGAGTTAGAATACACAAATAGTTGGCAAGAGCGCCAAGATTACGCAGAAAGCATGCAACCAATCATTGGTAAACTTTACCGTAATCGTGGTATCGAAATCGCTGTATATGGCCGTCCTCTCGTAAATGCCAGTACTATTGATATTATCAAATCTCATAAAACCGTTGCTCAGTTTGAAGGCACTAAATTACGTTTGCGCGAAAGCTTTCCATTTTTAGAAGCTATCAGCAAAATGGAATTAAACTCTGCGCGTATTGATATTGGTAAACTTGCATATAGCTATTTGTTCACAGAAGCAGCTAAAGGCCGCTCAGTAGAAGAATTTGTAAAAGATGAACTTGCAGAAATAGCTGACTTACCAGCGAAAGAACCACGCGATGTTGTATTGTATGGTTTTGGTCGTATTGGTCGTTTACTAGCGCGTTTATTAATTGAAAAATCAGGTCCATATGCAGATTTACGTTTGCGCGCTATTGTTGTGCGTGGCGGTAAAGATGGGGATCTTGAAAAACGCGCAAGCTTACTGCGTCGTGATTCAATTCACGGTCCTTTCAATGGTTCAATCACTATTGATAAAGAGCGTAATGCAATTAAAGCTAACGGTAGCTACATTCAAGTTATTTACGCTAACTCTCCTAGCGAAATTGATTACACTCAATACGGTATCGACGATGCATTAATTGTTGATAACACCGGTATTTGGAAAGACGAAGCGGGCCTTGGCCAGCATCTAGAGTGTAAGGGCGCTGCAAAAGTATTATTAACAGCTCCTGCAAAAGGTAATATCAAAAACATCGTATATGGTGTTAATAACAAAGATATTTTACCTGAAGATAAAATCGTTTGTGCAGCAAGCTGTACAACTAATGCAATTACACCAACGCTTAAAGCACTAAACGATAAGTTTGGTATTAATAATGGTCATGTTGAAACTGTACACTCGTACACGAACGATCAAAACCTTATTGATAACTACCACAAAGCAGAGCGCCGTGGCCGTGCCGCAGCACTTAACATGGTAATTACTGAAACAGGGGCTGCAAAAGCGGTTTCAAAAGCATTACCAGAGCTTGAAGGCAAATTAACAGGTAACGCAATCCGCGTACCTACACCTAATGTGTCGCTAGCTATTTTAAATCTTAACTTAGCAACAAGCACATCAGTTGAAGAGCTAAACGCATTTTTACGCGATACTGCACTTCATTCAGACTTACGTGACCAAATTGATTACACCGCATCAACGGAAATTGTATCTACCGATTTAGTAGGTAGCCGTTACGCAGGTGTTGTTGATTCACAAGCAACGATTGTTGAAGATAACCGTATCGTTTTATATGTATGGTACGACAATGAGTTTGGTTACAGCTGCCAAGTAGTTCGTTGTATGCGCGATATGGCCGAAGTGTCATTCCCAAGCTTACCTCGCTAATTTATTTGCAGTGACTTAAAAGCCAGCATGTTGCTGGCTTTTTTGGTCGTGTATTATTTTTAAAGCGTATGCCTTGTGATAGGCTTTAATTAAGAAAATGCACATTCATTTTACTATTTACAAAATAATGTCAGTTCTGTGAATTAATAAACAGATAAACTTATTCAACCTAAAGGTTTTTCCATGAAAATCAGCAGCAATTTCGACAGTGGTAATATCAAAGTTATTGAAGCCACCGATCCTTTAAATATTCAATTAGAAATTAATAAAGATCACCAGTCTGAATTTTATCAGTGGTTTCACTTTCGTCTTGAAACAACACCTTACCAATTGCATAAGTTAAATATTAATGAGCTTGATAAATCAGCTTACCCAGATGGTTGGGAAGGGTATCAAGCTGTTGCATCATATGACCGTCAAACATGGTTTCGCGTACCATCAAGCTATGAAAATGGCACATTAAGCTTTGAAATTGAACCAGAGTGCGGCAGTGTTTATTTTGCTTACTTTGCACCATACAGTTACGACCGCCATTTAGATTTATTGTCTTGGGCACAAAGCCAAGGTGCTTGCCAATTAATAACGCTTGGTGAAACACTCGATGGCCGCGATATGAGTGTGCTTAAAATTGGTGAGCCAAGTGAAGATAAGAAAAACATCTGGATCACAGCACGTCAACATCCAGGTGAAACAATGGCAGAGTGGTATGTTGAAGGTCTACTGCACAAACTTCTTGATGACGAGGATCCACATGCAGCTGCGCTTCTATCAAAAGCAGTGTTTTACGTTGTGCCAAATATGAATCCAGATGGCAGCGCACGCGGACACCTTCGTACTAATGCTAAAGGCGTTAACTTAAACCGTGAATGGCAAACACCAAGTATGGAAAATAGCCCTGAGGTTTACTTAGTGCTTAATAAAATGCGCGAAGCTGGCTTAGATATGCACTTAGACATACACGGTGATGAAGCTATACCTTATAACTTTGTGGCAGGCAGTGAAGGTATTCCAAGTTACGATGCTCGTCTTAAAGGCCTTGAAGATAGCTTTAAAGCTGCGCTTTTGACTATTACTCCAGAGTTTCAAGATGAGCATGGCTATCCAAAAGATGAGCCAGGTCAAGCTAACCTTACGGTAGGTTCATCAGCTACTGCTGAAGAATTCAAAGCATTAACGTACACAATTGAAATGCCATTTAAAGACAACAACGATTTACCTGATCCAGACTATGGCTGGTCAGACCGTCGTTCTTATCAATTTGGTCAAGATACATTAGCGGCTATTGTTAATGTTGTTGATGATTTAAGATAAAACGCTTATCTAAAAGGGTATCAATAGTTTTGATACCCTTTTTGCTTTTAATAAAACCCTTTGTATAAAAAAATAATAATCATATAGCAGCTTTATTCTTAAAACGTTTTCAACGCTTCTTCGCTGCGTATCATCACCGTATCGGTACAAATCAATCTACTTTCAATTAAATACTACAGATATAGTGCCTTGCAACAGATGTGTAATTAGATATTTTGAAAATTAAGTGTTAACAACCTTGGGGTACTTAAGTTAATATTAATTAAATCATGAGTCGGGGCGGAAGAGGTGAAATCTTATTTCGTAAAGCTTATGTAGCGTAGTAGCTAAAACAGAGTCTCGTAATTAAAAAATAATAAATATAACTATAGAGGATATCCATGGAAGCTTTTGTAAGCGCTGTTAATGATGTTGTTTGGAGTAATGCACTCATCTATTTATGCCTAGGCGCAGGCTTGTTTTATTCAGTACTAACTAGATTTGCTCAAGTTAGACATTTTAAAGAAATGTGTAAGTTATTATTTAGTCCTAACACGTCTGATAAAGGTATTTCATCTTTTCAAGCCCTTGCAGTATCGTTGTCTGGACGCGTAGGCGTTGGTAATATCGCAGGTGTGGCAGCAGCTATCGGTTTTGGTGGGCCAGGTGCTATTTTTTGGATGTGGGTTGTTGCTTTTCTAGGTGCAAGTACTGCTTACGCAGAATCTACTTTAGGCCAAATTTATAAAAAAGAAGAAGACGGGCAATATCGTGGTGGCCCAGCCTATTATTTTGACCGTTGTTTAGGACAAAAATGGTTGGCTGTTTTATTTGCTGTTTCGGCAATTATTGCATGTGGTGTTTTTCTGCCTGGTGTACAAGCGAATGCGGTAGGTAATGCGTTTACCCAAGTATTTGGCGATGGCAATATGGTCTCGACTAGTTTTGGTGATGTAGGTAGCTTTAAGTTAGTCGCTTTGGCAATAATCCTTATTGTTTTAGCGTTTATTATTTTTGGCGGTATAAAACGTATTGCGAACTTTACGCAAATAGTAGTGCCATTTATGGCGCTTGGTTACATAGTACTGGCATTAATCGTGGTATTTTTAAATTTAGATAAAGTAGGCGATATATTCTATTTAATTATTAGTGATGCATTTACTGCGCAGGCCGGTTTTGGTGCTGCTATTGGTTGGGGCGTTAAGCGTGGTATATATTCTAATGAAGCAGGGCAAGGTAGTGGGCCTCATGCAGCAGCAGCAGCAGAGGTTGATCACCCTGCTCAACAGGGTTTAGTGCAAGCTTTCTCTGTTTATGTTGATACCATTTTTGTATGTACTGCAACAGCACTCATGATTTTAATAACGCAGCAATACAATGTTGTGGGTGAGTTACCAGCAGGGCAGTTCATTGTACAAAATGTTGATGCAGCGACTGAGGTCGGTTCAGCAGCCTTTACTCAAATGGCTTTATTTAGTGTATTTGGCAGCTTTGGACAAGCATTTGTCGGTATTGCATTATTCTTCTTTGCTTTTACCACAATACTTGCTTATTACTTTATTGCAGAAACTAATATTGCTTACTTAAATCGTTATTTTAAAGGCAATATCCCACTTGTCCTCGTGAAGTTCGTGATTATGTTTATGGTTGCATACGGTATGGTTAATAATTCAGGTTATATCTGGACTATTGGAGATATTGGCGTTGGTTTAATGGCCTGGATTAACATATTGGGTATCTTAGCTATTTTCTTTGTAGCTAAGCCTGCTTTACTATGTTTGAGCGATTACGAAGATCAGAAGAAAAAAGGTGGAAAAATCACATTTGACCCTGTCAAACTAGGTATTAAAAATGCCACTTTCTGGGAAAAACGTTTAGGGAAACAGTCAAAAGACACTGAGTAACTAAACTTAATGAGTAACTTGTTAGATTATCGTCTCTAAATCAGTTATTGGTTTGAATTCAAAAAAGACAACGAGAAATAAAACAAGTACAATAAAGGCGCCGAAAGGCGCTTTTTTTATGCGTAGTATGGAGAGAAGTATGGCGATCATTCGTTGCCCAAAATGTGCAAAATCAATTTCAGATAAACATAAGCAATGTCCGCATTGCGAAAGCAATATTGCAGAGCTAAACGACGAGCAAGTTTTACAACTTCAGCGCGAACAGCGAATTAAAAAAAAGCAGATGTTTATAAATCACTCCTTTTTAGCGCTTATCTTATTTTTAGGTGGTTTTTTCTGTTTGTACTTTTTACAACCGCAAGAAAAAACGCTTCAGTGGTATGCTTATACTGCGGCAATTGGCGTAGGGTGTATTTGGTATCTTATTAACCGTATTGTTTTAGTGACTCTAAAAAAGAAAAAATGACATGAATATCGACAATCTTGTACAAAATATTACTCCCGAATTATTCGAACGCTTGCAATACGGTGCGTCTACTGGCAAATGGCCAGACGGAACTGTTTTATCAGACGAGCAAAAGCAACAAACAGTGCAGTTGGTTATGTTGTATCAAGCAAAAGTGGCTCAATCAAACGAGCAATTTACGATTGGTGCTAATGGTGAAATGATCCAAAAGACAAAAGCTCAACTACAAAAAGAATTTAAATCAGACAACGAAATAGCTAGGTTTAGTGAACATGATCTTTAAGCACCTTTTTACACCGAAATGGAAACACCCTAAGCAACAAGTTCGTCTTGATGCTATCGAAAAATTAGATATTGAACGTGATGCAACCATATTAAACACGTTAGCACTTGAAGATAGCTCAGCTGAAATACGCCGTAAAGCGTTGCAAAAAGTAAACGATTTACCACTTTGGTGGAAAGCGTATAAACAAGATCAAGCATTAAAAGATATAGCAGAACTACAAATATCTAATGCTGTTTTAAATAGCGAAAGTGCACTAACACCGCAAATTAAAAGTGAATACATAGAGCGTTTTGCACCCGTTAAAACACTCGAAAAGTTAGCATTTGCAGAGAAAGAACTGCAAGTGCGCGTTAAGTTATTGAAACGTCTAGCAAATCCAAAACTAGTAGAAAAAGCATTTAAAGAAGGTAGCGAAGAGCTACAAGCTCAATTAGTTGAACTTGTTATTACCCATCAATTAATTAAGCCATTAGTAAAGCATGCAAAGGGTGGTGCAAAAGCAGCACTTGAAACGCATATTGAAAATGAGCGTTTAGCAATTGAAATGCCACTGCAGGTTGAAAGTGCAACACGTGTTATTTTAGCTAAGTTAAATGCCTTACGCGAAAAAACAGATTTTGGTGTTGTAAATCCACAAGCCGGCGAATTAATGGTCCAGTGGCAAGCACTTGAGCTAAAATGGCTGAGTGATGAACGCGTTAAGCTTCTTGACGAAAAATATATTTCAATCACAACTAAGTTAGATGCACACATTGAACAGCTAAAAGCGGTACATGATAAAGAGCAGCAGAAATTAGCGCTACAGCAGCGCCAATTGCTAGCACTTGTAACGCTTGAAGCTTTAACTGAAGAAATTGAAAACGCCTTACAGCTAGGCCTTGAAACACCAGAGCAAATTCAACAAGATTGGCTTGATGCAAAAGTAGCGCAAGCTAAGCAAGCTATTAGCGAAACAGAACTAGCTAATAATGCACAATCTAAACTGGCTGTAAGCAAGTTAGAAAAACTATTTACTCAAGTTGCTAAGTTACCTGAGCTAACAATTGCTATTAAAGAGTACAAACTCGCTTTTGCAGCATTATGCGAAATTAAGCCAGCAGAAGATTTAGCACAATACGATGCAATTCTAACTGAATTTAATAATGGTTTTAAAGCAGCGCGTAGTCATTTAAATATTTTAGATGGCGCACTGCAAAGTACCTTTAGAACGCAGTTAAATGCGCATAAAAAGCAATTTTTAGCACCAATGAATGAGCTAGTTAAGCCACTTGAAAAAAACCAAAGCCAAGCAAAACGCAAAGCTCGTGATGTTAAACGCCTGATTGAGGAAGGCCGTTTTAATGTTGCCTTTGGCGTGTTTAAAGGGTTTGAAGAGTTATTTAATACACTCACTGAGCAATATCAACAGCCGCTTATAAATATAAAAGCGGAGCTTGAAGCGCAACTTGCAGATGCTAAAGATTGGCAAAAATACGCAGCAGCACCAAAGCGTGAAGCTTTATTAGAAGAAGTAAGTGCATTAGTAAGTGAAGAGTGTACTGACCCACAACAACGCGCAGAGCAAGTAAAAGTGCTACGCAAGCGTTGGAATGAGTTAGGTCGTTTAGATACAGATGAAGAAAAGCAACAAGGCGTACAGTTTGATGAAAAAATCGAGCTTTTATTTGCACCTTGTCGTAGTTACTTTGCAGAGCAAGAAGTACAACGCGAGGCCTCAAAAGCACAACGCGAAAGTATTATTGGCGACATGCACGCGCTTCATTTACAACCTACGGCTAAGGATGACTTTGATTGGAAGCAATATGAAAGCCAATACAACCGTTTAAACAAAGCGTGGCGCAGTGTGGGTAAAGTTGACCCTAAAACATACCGTACACTAAACGATCGTTATAAAAGCGAGCAACAACAAGTACTGGCTTTATTAAACGCATTTCATAAAAGTAATGCTGCACTTAAAAATGAGTTAGTAGAAAAAGCGCAGCAATTATCACAAAGCGATGATTTAGCCGCTGCATGCCAAGAGTTGAAGCAAATGCAGCAGCAATGGCAAACAATTGGTTTTGCAGGTTTAAAAGCTGAAAATGCGTTATGGCAAAAATTTCGTCAATTTAACGATGAAACATTTACTAAACGTAGTAGTGAATTTGAGCAGCAAAAACTTGAGCAAAACGAGTCAGATAAGCAAGCAGTTGCAGAACTCGCTGAGCTTGAAGCAGCACTTAGTGACGTAAATCAAAGAGCACAGTTGCACGACCTAGAAACAAAAGTGAAAGGGTACACGCAATTTAGATCGTTAGCGCCAAAGGTTACTAAGTTGCTAGCAGCTATTGACGATAAACTTGCATTGCTTACAAGCAAATCAGAGCAAGCTAATCTAGATGCGTTAATTACAGCACTTGAAAACAACGAAACGTTACCAAGTCAGTATCAAGCACCGCTTAAAACAATATTAAGTAAAGAGCAACTTATTACGCGCATGGAAATATTAGCGAACGTAAGTTCAACTGATAAGTCACTTAGAATGGCAGAACAAGTAGCCATGTTAGATGACAAACATCGTGGCGAACATGCTGATTTAAACTATTATTTAAAACAGTTATTAGCGCTCAGTGCTGGTTCAGTTGAACCTGACACACTAACGCGACTTAAAGCGACACTTGCAGCTTAATACACTAGGGCATGTTGACCTTTCGTGGTTGAATTTGCAGCAGACTGTTTGGTATTTAGGCAAGGCAGAGTCTATGTAGTGTGGTTATTCCCATAAATAGGCGATAACGCAGTATAAATGCCAAACATGCGCTGCCCTTTGGGTTCTTTCTAGGGACGATTTACTCTTTGTTGCTCGGTTTTTACTTAGCCCGCTAGGTTACAAACCTCACGCCGCGATTAAATCGACCCTAGATTGAACAAATTTCAATCCACAAAGGTCAACACGCCCTAGAACCAGCATAAATGTGCTGGTTACTATTTTAATAAGCCGCTTTAATAGCGGCTTTTTTATGTACCACTAATTTATAAACAAAAGGGTTCTCATGAGAATTTTAGTTATTATTGCAGCGTTATTTTTAACCGCCTGTAATACCACGCAAGGCATATCAGTATATTCATTTACTAACTCTGAGGTTGAGTCTGTACTGGGTAAGCAATTACCAAAGTTAAGTGAAAAAGTAAGCTTAATGGGTTTGCCGGTTCAGTTTGATGTAAACGACTTAAGTGTAAATATTGGGCCTGATAACCGCGACGTTGTTGTTCTTGGTGCCGATTCAAGCGCTGAAATTAATGCATTCGCACTTAAATACCCAGTGCGTTTAAAGCTACAAATTGAAGGTAGCCCATTTTACGACAGTGAGAAAAAAGCGGTGTTTTTACGTAATATTAAATTACTTGATTCGAGTGTTGATGCCGGTGGTTTCAAAGGTAATTTAGGTGCACTTGATAGCCAAGCAATGGATGTTATTAATGCTTTTTTAGCGGTTAACCCTGTTTATACTCTAAATATGGATGACCCTAAAATGATGCTACTTAGTAAGCTTCCACTTGATATGAAAGTGGTTGAAGGTGCAATTAAGCTAGTACCTCGTCTATAAGTAGATCTACCTACTTATAATATACGTATTAATTAGCCTGACTTTCAGGCTAATTAGGTTTTAATATTATGGCGGCTCCTCGTACTGTTCCCACTTCTAGGCTTTCTCGCTTTGCAAAATTAGGCTCACTTGCCACAGGTGTTGCTACCAACATGTTAGTTGATGGCGCTAAGAGCGCGCTAACCGGTAAAGGTTGGGACAATAAAAGCTTACTACTACAACCTAAAAATATTGAAAAGCTAGCCACACAGCTATCTCATTTACGTGGCGCTGCAATGAAGCTCGGGCAATTACTTTCAATGGATGCCGGTGATTTACTTAGTCCTGAATTGGCTCAGTTACTTGCTTTACTGCGCTCAGACGCGAATCCAATGCCTCATAAGCAGCTTGTTGAAGTGTTAAAAGAGCAATGGGGTGATGACTGGCTAGCGCGTTTTTCTCATATTGAATTAAGACCTTTTGCTGCGGCTTCTATAGGGCAAGTTCATTTAGCTTATAAGGAGAATGGTGAGCAACTGGCTGTTAAAATTCAATATCCTGGTATTGCAAAAAGTGTAGTAAGTGATGTAGATAACGTTATTTCTTTATTAACGATTTCTCGATTATTGCCAAAAGATCTTAATATTAAACCACTTATTAGTGAGGCTAAAGCGCAGTTATTAGCCGAGGCTGATTATAAGCGCGAGGCTCAGTACTTAATACGTTATAAAAATGCACTAGCAACTAATCCCCACTTTAAAGTGCCTAACGTATATCCAGAGCACAGCACACAACAAGTACTTACTATGGAATATATAAAAGCAGAGCCCATTGAGAGCATTACAGAGCTACCTGATAGTCAAAAAAGCTTTGTTGCAGAGCAACTTATTGATTTGTTTTTTAAAGAAATGTTTGAATTTAAATTAATTCAAACCGACCCTAACTTTGCCAACTTTCATTATCAGCTTGATACACAAAAAATTGTTTTATTTGATTTTGGTGCAACCCGAGAAATATCAACAGAGCTTAGTTTAGCGTATTTAGCTTTATTTAAAGCGGGTAGTGAAAACAACAGAGAAGGTGTACTTAAAGCAGCTTCACATATTGGTTATTTTAAAAATGACTTAGTTGATGAGTATAAAAACAACGTCATTGATTTATTCTTAATGGCGTGCGAGCCACTAAGAGCAGAAGGAAAATTTGATTTTAAAAACAGCGAACTGGCGCTCAAAATTAAAAATGCAGGGCTTGCCCTTAGTTCGCAATCTCAGCAATGGCACACACCGCCCGTTGATGCCCTATTTATTCACCGAAAACTTGCAGGGCTTTATTTAATAGCCGCAAGGCTAGGTGCAAAAATAGATGTGAAAACGCTATTTCAGCACTATTTATAGCGTTTTAATGGGCACGTGAGTGCATTTTAAGTAATGAGTGCACTTAGTGTGTAAAATTGTCATAATGCTCGCGATATTTCGCGAGGCGCATTTATGATAAAACAATTTTTAAACGATCCTAAATTATTACTAAACGCAGTAGGTGAGGGCATATACGGTTTTGACCTGTCGGGTAATGCGGTGTTTGTTAATCCTGCCGCTGAGCGCATGACAGGTTGGCGAGCAGACGAGTTATTAGGTAAAAAAATACACCAATATCATCACCATACTCATGCTGATGGCACACCTTATCCCGCTGATGAATGCCAAATATATTGCACCATGTTTGACGGCAAACGTCGTGAAGTTAAAAATGAAGTTTTTTGGCGTAAAGACGGTAGCTCATTTGCAGTGGAATACACCTCAACACCGGTTTATCAAAATGATGAGTTAATTGGTGCTGTAGCGGTATTTCGCGATATATCACTGCAACAGCAAACACAAAATGCACTGCAAGAGGCACTTGAGCAAGTAAAGCATTTAAGTGAGCAGCTAAAAGATGAAAACAACTACTTAATTGCAGAACTTAACGAAGATTGGCAAGACTCAGGGCTAGTTGGACAAAGTCATATATTTCAAACCATGTTAGATCAAATAAAATTGGTAAGTGAAACCGACAGCACAGTTCTTATACTTGGCGAAAATGGCACGGGTAAAGAATTAGTAGCCCGTAATTTGTATCGACTAAGCAAGCGTAGCGAACAAGCCTTTATAAAAGTAAATTGCGCCGCATTTACCCCAAGTTTGCTAGAATCGGAACTTTTTGGCCATGAAAAAGGCGCATTTACAGGTGCCAATGAACGCCGTAAAGGGCGTTTTGAACTTGCTGATAAAGGCACCTTGTTTTTAGATGAAATAGCAGAGCTTCCACTTGAGGCGCAAAGTAAACTACTTAGAGTCCTGCAAGAACAAGAGTTTGAACGTGTAGGTGACAGCAATACGCTAAAAGTAAATATTAGAGTAATTGCAGCGACTAATCGCGACCTGTGGGAAATGGTACAAAAAGGCACGTTTAGAATTGATTTGTTTTATCGGCTCAATGTATTTCCTATAAAAGTACCCGCCCTTAAAGATCGAAAAGAGGATATTCCTTATTTATGCGCTAATTTAATTGCGCAGCTAAATAAACGACTGGGTAAACATTTAAAGGGGCTAAGTAAAAAAGCAATTACACAACTGCAAGCCTATGATTGGCCAGGCAACATTAGAGAGCTGCAAAATGTACTGGAACGCGAAGCTATTTTATCTAATCAGGCTGTGCTTCAGCTAAGCCAGCCTTTGCAAGCGGGTGGTGAAGTCGTTATTAATCCTTCACTTACGCTTGATGAAGCGCAAAAACAGCATATAACCTCTGTTCTTGCGTTATCGCACTGGCAAATATCGGGCGATAAAGGGGCGGCAGTTAAGTTGGGCTTACCTGAGAGTACACTACGCTCAAAAATGCGAAAGCTGGGAATCACTAAAAAATCGTGATATATCGCGATATGCGCTTTATATCGCGAGTTCGGTTTTTGTTTTTTAAAATAATTTCTTTAATATCAATGAAGTAATTAAAGTTTCAGCTTGGTCTGAAAGTTGCAAATACTTGCTTAATACCCGTCATTATGAAGCAAGTACTATGAAGTTTGATATTAAAGAAGAAGACATGATCATTAAGCCCTATAACACCGAGGGCCCAATTTATATCCGCGAGCAAAAAGGATTTTTTCAGCGCATACGCCGTAATTTAGGTTGGCTGTTAATGCTAACTTTTATTGCAATACCGTGGATTCAATATAACGGTCAACAAGCTGTGCTGCTTGATGTGGCAACGCAAACCTTTACTATTTTTGGTTTAACACTCCTTCCTCAAGATTTTATGATTTTAGCCCTGCTATTTATGGTGGGGGCTTTTGCATTGTTTTTTGTAACTAACTGGCTTGGTCGGGTTTGGTGTGGTTATACATGCCCGCAAACAATATGGATGCTCATGTTTTCGTGGGTAGAGCAACGCATAGAGGGCACTCGAAATCAGCGAATTAAATTAGATAAATCTCAGTGGACACTAAGCACTTGGCGAAAAAAAATAACTAAGCACAGTGCGTGGATTGTTATTTCTATTTTAACTGCCACCTCGTTTATGGCGTATTTTATTCCGGCTAAAAGTTTGTATATGGAGATGATCACGTTTGAATGGTCAGGTATTACGAGCTTTTGGGTGTTTTTATTCGCTTTTTGTACTTATGGTAATGCAGGGTTTTTACGCGAAAAAATGTGCACAATTGCTTGCCCTTATTCTCGTTTTCAGGCTGTTATGTTTGATAAAGATACGTTGCTTGTTACATATGATAACGAGCGAGGTGAAAGCCGAGGACCACGTAAACGCAAAGCTGACCCCAAAGAGCTTAACTTAGGTGACTGTGTAGACTGTAACTTGTGTGTAGAGGTATGCCCTGCAGGAATAGATATTCGAAATGGATTGCAATATGAATGTATAAACTGTGGCTTATGTATTGATGCCTGCGACGATACCATGGAGAAATTTGGTTACGAGAAAGGCTTAATTAAATACGCCAGTGAGAAACAAATGGAAGGTAAAAAAACCAATCCATTTAGGTTAAAGCTAGTAGGATATGGCGCATTAACGGCTTTGTTAATAATATCTATGTTTGCATGGATGCTGCAACGTACACCAATAGAAGCCTCAGTACTACGCGATAGGAATGCGCTTTATAGAGTGAACTACGAGGGCCTAGTAGAAAACCCTTACACACTTACTATTATTAATAAAACGCAGCAAGCACTGCATTACAGTATTGCCATAGAGGGTTTGCCTGGGGCAACGCTCTCAAGTCCGAAATCTACGCTTGTACAACCGGGTGCGATGAAAAGAGTCCCCGTTACTGTAACAGCCGATGGTTACGATATTGAACGTAAAGTGAGTAAGTTACAATTTGTTGTAACAGCGCAAGAAAACGCCAGCATTACGATAACCAAAGACAGTCAGTTTTACAAAAACTAAGATTGATAAAGCAAGATCAACAATTTTTATATCAGTTGGCCTTGCTTACTTTTTAAGTTGTGAGAAATAAACTGTTTAGCGCTATCTAAATCGGTAAATAGGCACTCACTAAAATTAACGTTTCTTTTTGCGCACTCTAAAATGCGTTTCATTTGATTTATAGCGATAGCTGAAGTGAGTACAAACGCACTACTCAGGCAGTTATTTGCTTTCATTAAATGGCTAATATCTATCATCTCTTTTTCTGCCTCAGGCGTTGCAGCTAAAACATCAAAAGAATCACTAATATAGGCCCAAGGCTGATTGTTGAGTGATTTTATTTTTTCGCATAGTTCAATTTTAAACGCACGAAGAAGCCCTGAGGTGATGTATCCCGCAAAGTGAGCGATAACAACGTTATTTTCAGTGGAAAGGCTTACCTGTCCATATTTGTTCTTAAACCCCAATGTATACTCCTTGAATTTGAGGGAAGGCTAACCTTATACCTTTAAATTCAATAAAACCAGTTCTTTTGGGTTGTTTTTTGTTATCAGATTGTTTCTTGGTTGGGCGGGTACTTAATTTAATGAGTACCCGCTCTTTAATAGTGGTTAATCTTTTGTAGAGGTTGTAATGTAATTTAGCGCGCTAGTTATAACCGCGACTTGTGCCAAAATACATTCTTCATCGGTGGCAGTTGGGCTATCTGGGTACACTTCGGTAGTGGTTACATAGGGTGCATCAGCAAAGCCCATACATAAACCTAGCTCTCGAGCTGCATAGTTAATTACACCAAATTGCTCTTGAGGTACGCCGATTAGTTGGTTATTTTCATCGCTCGGTGCAATATGGGTTACCTTTGCAACGCTTTCTATAATGGTCTTTTGAAACTCCGGATCAGGCTTTTTGGTATCTGCAACTAAATAAAACCCGTCAGGTATGTTCCAGTTAGTATTTGTAGTGCCTTCACGCGCAGCGAGTGCGGGTCTAAATTCACTGTTATCGCTATTCGTTGTTTCATGTAAATCAATATGAGCGACTAAGTCAGTACCTAATGATTTTACAAACGCCATAATAGCTGCTGATTCTTGAGCTGGGCTGCCCTCGTAAAATGAGCGGTTAGGATCAATAGCATCTGGGTTCCAGCGGTTTATAGTTTCATATCCCCAAGGGCTAATGCAGGGCGCAATTATAATATTAAACTGTTCGCAATATTGCATAGCTGATGTTTTAGCAAACCTAAGTGCGCCATGTACGCCACTGGTCTCGTAGCCATGCACACCACCGGTGATTAAAACAGTTGGTTTATTAGTATTAAAGTTAGGCGTTTTTAATATATATAATGGGTAAGTGCCAGCGGCGTAATTAAGCTCGCCGTATTGCTCTATATCTAAGGTGTTTTTAAGGTCATTAATTAGCGTTACGACTTCGTTTTGGTAACTGCGTTTAATGTTTTGGCGTGCTAACCACTGGGCTTTATCGTTGTTATTCCATTTTTTGCCAGGTGTGCCAATAGGGTATGTGCTGTTAGTCATAATAAACCTTTATATCAATTTTTATTAACTCCCCTATAAATAAGGAGGGCAATTACAATTGGTAGAGTTACTTAATAAAGGTGTAGCTTAACGCTGAGTAAATTAGCGTGCAAATTAAAACGTTAATGTCATATTTTTTATAGCGCGCGATTGCTGGGATTTAATATAACTTTGGTTTGCGTATTCACCCGAAATACTACCGAATCGATCGCGTTTTACACTAATCGTTAAATCACACGTTTTACTTTGATCTACTTGCGAGCTGCTAAACATATCTAAACTTTGCAAATCTATTTCAAGGTAAGAAGTGTTAAGCGCAAAAAGTGTTGATTGTAAAAGTGTTTCATTATTATTGTTAGTACAGCTACTGCTCAGTTCTACTTGGCTAGTACTATTAGGATCAGTGCCATCTAACTGGACTGTAAGGGGGCTATGAATATCAAAATTTTGATCGTTACTTGGGGTTAAAATAATAAAATTTAAAGGCAACTCAACGCTCGAATTAGCATTTATGCCATCGTCCCGTTTAAATTTTATATCAAACTGTTGGTTGTCGTCAGTGGCATTTATATATGCTTGGTAATCAACGTCTAAAAAGTCGGTATCTTTTGTAAGTACAATAGCGGTGCTATTAACAACAGCTTGTAGTGAGTCGCTATCGCTTAAAACAATGTTAGAGCCATTAGCGTCGCCTGCATTTAGTTCTGCGTTAATACGCGTGCGGTTACCGTCAGAAACCAGTTCAAAACCTGCCCAAATACCTTTTGTTTTTACTAAATCCGACTCTGTTTTTGACGTGCAAGCGCATAGAGCTAAAATTAAAGCCGTTGTGGTAATGCATTTTTTAAGCATGTTAGCTCCTTTAAACCACTAAATTAGGCTGTAAATAATTGTTTAATAGGGGATATACCTAACAATTATATGAAGTATAAGTTTGTATGTGTGCATTGTTACACAACAAGCTATCTATGAATGTTTAAATTTGTTAACGGTTGTAAATAAATTATTAAGCGCTAAGTTTTAAAAACTAACTTACTAATTAAATTGTTTGCTAAGTAAGCATCGAATTAGCGCTAAATGTATTATAAAAGAGTATGTTACAATCAGGTAAAGCATATCTTCATATTGAGTATTATGGCGCAGTATATTGCTACCCCAAGTTGGCTAGGCCGTTTTTTTACCCGTATTAAACACGTAACTATTGAGCAAGAGCATCTTGTTGTTCATTTTAGAAGTGCTCCCGCGCGGACATTTTTAATTAAGGACTTTTATAATTACTCAATACTTAAAAACCGTTTATTTAGCGCCAAAATTAATTTGTGCGACAGTAGCAATACATCAATTAGTTTTTTAAACAAAGCACAAGCGAACACTTTAAACACAGCCCTTAACACGCGGTTTTCAGCCCTGCTTGAGCAAAAGGTAAATAACGCAAAGATTTCGCTCAAGCGCTATGCTTTAGATGAGTTTTTACGTGATAGTTCCATAAAAACACTTAAGAATGATGTGTTTTTGCTTACCAAGCAGTACGCTAAAAGTACAAGTGTGTGGCAACAACACTTATCGCCAGGTAGTATTAAATTTTTAAATATACTAAGCACCACACCCAATACTCACGATGCAATTGCACAGTTGCGCCATAAATATGAAAAAAAACAACTAACTCTTAAAAATGACTTTTTTAATCAAGTAGAGTCAAATCCATTAACAACCGAGCAGCGCTTAGCGGTAATACGCGATAACGATAAAAATTTAGTATTAGCGGCAGCAGGCACAGGTAAAACATCTGTGATGGTAGCAAAGTCTTTAAATTTAATAGCATGCAATATTGCCAAGCCTGAGCAAATTTTGGTGCTGGCCTATAATAAAACAGCAGCAAATGAGCTTAAAGAGCGCTTTATTAAACGCGCCACGCATGCAAAATTGCATACCAAAGCACCCACTATTTTAACGTTTCATGCGCTTGGGCTTAAATTACTACAAAGTGCTAAAAAGCCAATCGAATTATCAAAATTTGCAACTGACCCAGTTCAATTAAATAGTTGGTTAACTGGGTGGGTAAGTAAAAAAATACAAACCGAACCACAGTTTTTAAAAGCATTTTTAGATTTACTCCATGAGCCGATTGATATATTTAGCTTTAAAGATAATGCACAGTACGAGCGGTACGTACGCGATAACGAATACCGTAGCCTTGCGGGTCATAAAGTAAAAAGTTATCAGGAAGTGCTTATTTCAAACTGGCTGCATTTGAATTGCGTACAGCACAGTTATGAGGTGAATTATCACTTTAGCCAAGGCGCAGAGCTAAGTGGGCAATACCAACCAGACTTTTATATACCTCAATATGATATTTACCTAGAGCACTTTGGCATTGATAGGCAAGGGAATACGCGTGCCGATATAAATAAAAAACACTATAACGAGCAAGTTGCATTTAAGCGCAAACTGCATAAACAAAATGGCACCACCTTACTCGAGACCTTTCATTACAACTGGGTAGAAGGAAAGCTAGAGCTAACCCTCGCAAAGCAATTAAAGCAGCATAATGTTGAATTAACACCTTTAAGTAACGACGAAATTTTTCATACTTTAAATAACTCAGGGCAGTTACAGCAAGGCATTGATAAATACATAAAATGTTTACAAGCTATTCGAGTCGAGCAACTAAGTAATAAGCAAATAGAACAGCGCATTAAGCAAAGTGGTATTAAAAATTACCAGCAATATGCAAACTTGTTAGTGCAAATTCATGATGCTTATATAAATGAATTAAACGCGCAAAGTGCCATTGATTTTGACGATATGATTATTCAAGCAACAAAGGCGATAGTAAACGGAGATTTTAATATTCCATGGAGCCACATTTTAGTTGATGAGTTTCAAGATATATCAAGCGCGCGTATGGCTTTTTTAAGTGCCATATTAAAACATGGTAACGGAATACGCTTTACTGCTGTTGGTGACGACTGGCAAGCAATTTATCGGTTCTCGGGTGGTAATTTAGCGCTTACTACGCGCTTTAATGAGTTAGTGGGTAGCCACTCACTCACTATGCTGCAAAAAACATTCAGATATAATAATAGCATTAGCGATGTAGCTGGGCGCTTTGTAATGCAAAACCCTGAGCAATATAAAAAGCAGATCAGCACACATACACAAGTAACCACACCACAAGTTATTTTATTAGACGATTTATACCAAGGCACTAAATCGATAGAAATAAAAGTACAGCAGACTATAAGCACGATTCAAAAAAATGATGCGTCAGCGAGCATTGCCATACTTAGTCGATATAGATACATGTTAAATAGCGTGCAGCAGCATTTAAAAGATAAAAAGCATACAAACACTCTTTATTTTTGGACATTGCACAGTGCCAAAGGGCTTGAAGCCGATTACTGTATTATTATTGGTTTTGAACAAGGTAAATTAGGGTTTCCTAGCGATAACCAAAATAATGTGCTGGTGGAGGCGCTATTACCAGAGCAAGATGAATTCACTCACTCAGAGGAAAGGCGATTGCTTTATGTAGGTATTACACGCGCTAAACATAAAGCGTATTTAATTGCAGACCCTTATGCATGCTCAGCGTTTGTAAAAGAATTAGTAAATGACAATTATCCCATTCAAATCGCTTCAACGTTATTTAATAAGTCGCAACTAAAGCAAAGAGAGTGTAGTACGTGCAGCGACGGTTTAATTGTGCCAAAAACGGGTCAATATGGTGATTATTATAGTTGTACTAATACGCAAATTTGCGAAACTAAATTACGAGTGTGTAAAAGCTGTAGTGGCCCATCGGTTGATAAAAGCACGCACTCACAATGTGTGAATGCACAGTGCAAAACGCAGCACCCAATTTGTGAAAAGTGTGGTCGCGAAATGCGTAAACGCAAATCTAAGCACGGTGAATTTTTAGGATGCAGTGGTTTCGCTCTTAAAGAAGATAACTGTAAAAACACTCGGAAAATAAATGCTTAACGGCTTACAAGTAGGTTTACACCTGTCTGTTTTATAGAACAATGTAAATAGAAATTATATTCATTTGATTGATTTTAACAAGCTATCAATGTCTAATAGAAGAATGAGCTTTAACTGTTGTTTATTATGCATTTTTTCAATAGATTCTTTTTATTAAATGACCATTATTCAGCCCCTGGTCAGGTTGCTAATTGGCGAATAAGTGCGCTGCGCATTATTCTATCTTTAGTAATGGTGTTATGTTTTGCTGTGGCGTGCCACACGTACACAAGCGCTATTGAATTTAACTTAATTTATATTGTTGTATTAACAAGCAGTTTTCTTGCTACTGCATGTGGTTTACTTATAGCAAGTAAGCGTTTTTATCACTTTAGCGCTCATGCACTTTTAATAGCTATTGTAGCTGCTAGCGTGTCAATGAACTTATTTTTAACAGACCTAGAGCTTGCTAAAGTGGGTTCTATGTATATGTATTCCTGCCCGATAATAGCACTTATGCTACTTGGTTATAGAACAGCCCTTGCTTATGGCGTATTAAATATTGCGCCGTTTTATATGATCATCAATAACGTTGATGTATCGGGTTTAACCGGCATAGCGCAACAACTTCCCGACGCTGACTTATACATTACAGGGCTTATATTTTTATTTTTTAACATTTGTATTCCCCTTGCTGTGGCGCGCACTATTGTGGCTGCTAAGCGTTTAAACAAAACAATGATAAGCGCTAATACACACCTTAAAGATAAAAATGAGCTTTATCGAAGCCTGTTCACCGAATCAAATAAAGCCAAAATTATTGTTGACGAAAATCTTGTCATTACTGATTTTAATCAACATGCTATTGATATGTTTGGTATAAAAAAAGAATTAAAAGAAGGAAGCGTTAATCTTTCTCATTTATTTCCGGCCTTAGTTTTTGACGACTCTAATGCTCAAAATAAAATTGTGAAGTACAAAAAAAGTTATTTTAAAGCCAGTTATCAGCAAATAACAATGAGTACAAACTACCGTGTATACGACTTTTACGATTGCACGCAAGAGCAGCTCATTAAACAAAATTTATCGATGATGGAACAAGAAAATAAACGTTTACGCTTTAGAGACTCGCAAACAAAACTACCTAATAGAGAATGGTTTGAGCTGCAATGCGACAGATTAACAAGCAAATACCAAAAAGGTTTTTATATCGTTGTTGCGCAAAGTGCAAATAGTGAATACTTAAATTTGAAGCTCACTAAAGCCGACTCTCAAGCATTACTTATTAACGCGTACAAGCGTTTAAAAGCGATGCCAGATGGGCCTCTTTTGTGTGCTCATATAGGAGTAGGAAAGCTTGCTTTTATAATTGGCGCAAACTCGCAAAACGAGCTAGAAGATAAGCTATTAATGCAAATAAAAAATACATTAGATAAAACATATAATGTATTTGGCACTAAGTGTCAGCAATCATTTTTATTTGGTTTTGCAAAGTATCCTGATCATGGAAAAAACAGCACAACAGTACTTAGCAATGCATGCGAAGCACTTAAACTAGCAAATTGTAATATGCCCCTTAGTGGTTATAACGAAAAGCAATCACAAGCTTTTATCGAAAAATACGAAATTTCAATGTTATTAGATGAAGCGCTTCTGCAGGGCGATTTGTCGGTGCACTATCAACCTAAAGTAGATGCAACGGGTCAATGTATAGGGCTTGAAGCCTTAGCGCGTTGGAACAGTCCAATACTGGGTAATGTGTCGCCAGTGGTATTTATTCCTATTGCCGAAGAATACAGAATGGTTAGTCGGCTAACCGACCTGATTATTCAAAAAGTGTGCGCTCAAATTGCCGATTGGACCAAGACGGGTTTACCTAGTGTGCCGGTGGCAATAAATATATCTCTAATTGATTTTAGCCAAACCGATTTTATGTCAAAACTGGTTAAATACCTTGCCGACTTTAACGTAAAGCCACCTCAAATAGAGTTAGAACTGACTGAAACTTCTCTTGAGGCAAACCAAGCGCATTCGCTAAAGCTTATGCAAACGCTGCAATCGTGGGGTTTTACTATTTCGGTCGATGATTTTGGGGTGGGTTATTCTAATATTGCACGCCTTGCCGATTACCCTATTAACAAGCTCAAGTTAGATCGCTCATTAATAAGCCAAGTAACGAGCTCTACGCGTCAAAAAAGTTTAGTTAAAGCGGTGCACGTTATGTGTGAAGAGCTTGATATTAAGTGTGTAGCCGAAGGAGTAGAAACCCAAGAGCAAGTAGCAATAATGACGCAAATGGGGTGTAAAGAGTTTCAGGGCTTTTACTTTGCTAAACCAATGCCAGCCGAAAATTTTGCAGAACATGTTAGTCGCCATGGCTTAGTGTTTAACGCTAAAGAGATGACGGCTCAACTTTAAATGTATTTAGTGGGCACTATATAGAACAAACACACCTAAGGTATGTATGTTCTATAAAACTAGCTGGGTTTTATTACCTAATTACAGAGCTGTTGGGCGTTTATGGTTATTTCACACTGATGAATAGCCTCATCTCCCCAATGCTGTATATCTGATTGAGCAGTACAGCCTGCATCTTCAATTAAAGCAGTATTGGCATCACATAAGAGTAGCACTGCGTTATCATCTTGTACGTTCACGATAAGCGTGTATTCCTCAAAGGGTGCAAGTTTGCTTAAATCGTTATTAATAGCAGCTTTTAATAACTCATCAGTTGTTGAATAGGGGGTTTCGCTAAATTTTAATGTGCCATCGACGGCTGTAGCAATGTCTTTTAATTGCGAGGCTAAGTCGGCCATCACTTCTGGATTGTTATTTTCTGAAGTGTAACAACCGCTAAGTAATACTATGAGGCTTATACAAAGTAAGTGTTTCATTTTATTTGCTCCATACCGTCATCGTTTCGTGTTCATCGTAGCCTGTATCTAGGTTCCAATTTTTAATTGCACTGCAATCAGTATCTAAAAATACGGCATTGGCAATAATGGTTATGTAGTGCTGAATATTGCTAACGGCAAAGTCAAAAATATCGTTGTAATGCATAGGCTCGTGCGGCGTTTTTAGTTGTTCAATAAAAGTGGAGTCTACTTCGTTTGGGCGAGGATAAAACAAACCTAAATCAGCAGCAACATGGCGTGCACAGGCAAATAATCGATAGCTTTCTTCAACATTATTTACCACAAGCTGAAAACCGTTATGCCATGAATTAAAGTTAGGAGCGTGTTGTGCAGCGTAGCTTGGGTAAACAGTTAATAAAGCATGTTGCCAAATTTTTGCAATATCGGTATCAAAATTATCGTCTATGTTAGTACAAGATCCAATATTTTGTTGCACGCGGTCAGCATAACCTAACTCACCTAAATTTAAACGCTGCCAAATAAATGCATCTTGGTTCATTTCGCAGGCACGGTGCGCCGTTTGGTTTTGCTCATACGGGCCTACTTTTAATTCAACAACCGGATGCACTGTTATATCCGCAGCAACATGGGCCATATAACCGCATAACCAAGCAAAACACTTTTCAAATGCTTCACCTTCAAGTGTTTTGCAGTATTCAATCATTGCTTTAAGTAAATCGCCTGTGTGCTCATAATGCATTAGGTCGGCCCATGCATTTTGGCTAGGCTGCGCTACAGCTAAGTAAGGATAATCGGGGGCTACACAACCTAGTTCGAGATATGCTTGACGTTGGCTTAAAATAAGTTTTGCCTTTTTAGGCATATCCATTTTAGCGAGTGATTTGGTTTGCGTTGCAATATTAACGGCAGTGATGTGCGCAAAAGCACCTGGCATTGTCATATCCTTATGATTTATTAATAGCGGTACAGATTAACATTGAGAGGGGGTTAAATAAAGCTAAGTGAAGTGCATGTGAGTGTTTAAAAGAGACTAAATTAACTGCTCTATTAGTTGTCCATCTTCGTACAGCTTAGCATATTGACGTTTATGTTCTTCAAACAGATAGGCGCGTAATTGCTCTTGCCCGCTATGAATCTGAGTTATTTTTGCTGCAATCCCTAGGCTACTTTGCCTAACGGGTTCTACATCTATCGATATGCTTTCTTTGTTGGGTAAGGTAAAGCTCATGTGCTGTAATTTTTTTAAGCTCTCTCCACTTTTTAATGGTTTTAAAAATATGCCCGTACTGGAAATCGATTCAATATTAAAACCTTGGCTTTTAATATTTAGCTCACTCCAGCGCCAACTACGTTGAGTGCCCTTTGTATCAATTACTTCTGGTGCGCTTAAAGTGGGGTTAATTACACCTAACTCATCAATTTTTAATTGCAAGGGAAACCAAAGTTGGTAATTAGCAACTTCAGCAAGCAAAGTTAAATTAGCATGAGTGAGAAGGCGCGCTATGCTAGCAGGAACTGAGCTTTTCATTGTCAGTATATGATCGCGAGGAGAGCTTTGCTTTGTATTTGGTTTGAATAACTCAGCTAAAAAATTTACCTCTTCATTAGAAAAGTCCATATTTCACCCTAGTTACATAAAACAATGCACCACCCTAATTTAAACAATGAGTTTGATCAATAAATGCTCTGTTTAAATTTGTTTAGTAAATATTTATAAAGGCAAGCATGCAAACTAAACAACTTATTTTGATAAATTATTAACGCTATCGCTTTTCAGAGGCTTGAATTATTTAACACTTATAAAAATATATTTAGGCTCAAGTGGCTAGCTGTTAAACTACAACACATTATTTTTATAAATTTATTAGAGTTTACACTACGATGTGTGCATTTTTACGCAATCAAAAACCAAAATTGTTGAGTATGGTAGTTACATTATTTAGTGCTGCTTTTTCAATAAATTCAGTGGCCCAAGAGCAAAGCCAAACTTTAATTTTAGTGGGCTCAGAGCTAACTACCTGTACAAGCGCAAAGCTTAATAATTGCCAAAAAGAGGCAGCTATAGATGGTAAGTCACATAATTTATATACGGTTAACGACTCTCAAATAAAAAATATCACGCAGCACTGGCCTAATAATAACATTGAGGCAAAAACGGCTGTATTAAAAACACTTAAAGCCATACAAAGTAAATCGTCTAATAGCGTCTCAAAAACTGATTTACTCTGGCTATGGCGCGATATAAATAACCAGCAATTAGAAAGCCTGACTCAGCAAGAATACAATTTTGTATTAGATATGCTAGAAGTGCCGCTACTTAATAAAAACGGTGAGCGATTAAAAGAGCAAGTAAATACCGATTTTAATATTGAGGTCGCGACTAATAATATTTTACAATTTGTGTCGGGCAGTTTAAAAGTTAATAACGCAAAACCCACCATGCTTGCTATTACGGCATCGAGCCGCGACCCTTATGAGTCGGCAGATGTAGCGCAGAGTCTTTTAGCACAATCAAATATAAGCACTCAATGGTTAGCACTAACCCCAGCGCTTGCTAAAGCGATTACGAGTAACTCGTGCGATGAATTACCCGCTCTCAGAAATACATTAATGAATGTGTATAACCGGGAAGCAATTTATCCAGAGTACACAAAGGCCGAATACGCTTTATGTAAAAGTGGCACTAATACACTTGTATCACTTATTAAAAATAGTACCGGTGTGATGTTTAATAGCGGTAATGCAGCATTAACTCACAAAGTATTATTTGATCAAAACAATAACCCATACCCGTGGACGCAAGCATTGCAAACTCGCCCAGTAATTGTAGGTGAAGGAGCGGGCGCTGCAATCCAGAGTAAAGTGACGGGCATGCTTACAAATACGACAAGCCTTGAGGCTCTTCGTAAAAGTGAAACTAACGCTAATGCTAACGCTGGTGGACTTGCTAGCTTTAATTTTGGTGTTATAGATACTCAATTTAGCGAACAAAACCGTACATTTAGGCTTGCAGCAACGCTAAATAAAAACGAAGTGAAAAATACTAAAACAGAGATTAAACATGGTTTTGGTATTGATGAAAATACAGCTTTGGTTGTTATTAAATCGCCAGAAGGTAGTTTAATGACCGTAATAGGTAAAAGTGGTGTTGTGCACTTAACTGAGCAAGGTAAGCCTCTAGCTGATAGTAATAACTATCGTTATTCGTACTGGCCTGCTAGTAGCGTAATTGATATTACCAATAACACGTTTACTCTAAGCGAGCGCACCATAGAGCAAGCGTTACCGGCTATAAAAATACCTCCACTGCCTGTGCAGCGTTTTAGCTCAATTTTAACAAATTCAAAGCTTCGCTCACTTACTCAAGCTATGTGCCTAAGCCAAGAGCAAAGTGCGGTCGCTCAACAAGACGAGTTTATAATTAGCCTTACAGCAACGAGTGACACACAGTATCATCGCGTAAATGCCAAAGAGTTTGGTTGTGCGCTAAGCAATTTAGAGTTAGTTATAAAGTCGATTTAGTGACTAACCTGAGCCAAGGGTTTAAGTTTTTGGCTCTTCTCTATAAAATAGCCACCATAATGATTTAAAAGCCTTACTAAAAGAGTTTTAAAATGAATAATGAAAATGACGTAATTGATACTTTAGCCGCACTAGAAAGCTTTTTAATAGATGTCGAAAACGGTGGCTTTGGACTTAAAGGTGTTGCTGGTGTTGGCATGGCTACTAATAACAAAGATGGCAGCCGTTTTGTTGCTGTGTTTGACGATAATCAAAAGCTACTTTTAGCACGCATGATTACAGAAGACGTATTCCAAACAGGGCAAGACATGGTACGAAATGGTGTAGGGCGCAAGCACTAGTACTTTAATAAAAAAAGCGCTTAGAGCGCTTTTTTATTTTAATTTCAATAAAATTGAAATCAAATGGCTTTATATAGATTCCACAAAGGCCACTTCAAGGTAATAACATTTAAATACAACCCACTCAAAAACTACAAGACTTACTAGGTAAATTCTGTTTTATTAAGTGTGCTTTGATAAATAAGGTAGTGCTACAGATAAATTGTAGAATTAATACAGGTAAATTTTGGCTACATTTTGTAGAGAAGTTTAACTTATTAATACAGGGGTAATTAAATGGTCGGTATGGAGAGATTCGAACTCTCGACCCCTGCCACCCCATAAAAATTACCTGTGCTTTATCGTGTACAAAAGTGGCTAAAAGTGTTCTACAGTGAAGTATTCAAAGTAATTGTAAGTTATTGCTATTGAAAGGATTAAGCTTTTAAATTATACCTAGTGAACAAACGTGAAGTTTAGTGAACTCAAATCAGCTCGTGCGATAAGTGTGCGACAAAATTTTTGATTTAACTCTAGGTGTGCGAAAAATGGCGTCAATCAAAGTAAAATTAACTGAATCTATACTCAAAAATACCCCTTTGGAAATTACCAAAATCAATGACACTGAGATCTCTGGTTTTTATTTAAATCTTGGAAAACCAAATAAAGAGGGTAAACGCTCACAGGTATATTATTTGTATTACCGCCTAGGAGGCCGAGGTTCGAAAGAAAGAAGGTTAGCCTTAGGCAACTCATCGGTAATAACAGTTAGTGAGGCTAGGCAGCTTGCTAAGCAATATATTGGTGATGTGTCGCGCGGTATTGATGTTTTTTTACAAAAAAAGAAAGCAGCACTGATTGAAAAGCAAGAAATCACCTCACCGACAATCGCAGTACTTGCGAATGAGTTTATTGAAAGAGATATTAAAGCTAACCGGAAAGATGTACATCCAGTTATTAGAATGTTCGAAAAAGACATTCTGCCATTTATTGGTAATTATAAACTTAAAGAGATAACCCGCCGTGAAATTTTTAAAAAAGTGCTTGATCCAATAACTGACAGAGGTGCTAAAACGCAGGCGAATAAAACGCTATCAATCCTTAAGCAAATGTTTAACTTTGGTGTTGAGCGAGATTTAATTCAAGGTAACCCGATAAGCACAGTTAAAAAGAAAAGCGTAGGCGGCCTTGAAAAGTCTCGAACCAGAGCACTGGAGTTTGACGAAGTGATTCAAGTTTTCGAACGCTTACCAAAGCTAGGTATCAGCCAGCAAGTTATTTACGCATTGAAATGTATTACTTTAACCGGTTGTAGGCCAATAGAGGTCACAGGCGCACAATGGCAAGAATTTGATTTTGACAAAATGATATGGACAATCCCAGCCGAGCGAGTAAAGCAAAACAAAGATGGCGAAAGAACCCATAAAGTCCCGATTACTCAAAATATGGTTATTTTGCTTGATGAGTTACGTGCAGCATTTGGCTATCTCAATTCTAAATATGTATTTCCTAGTACAACAACTAACAAATCAGGCCCAGGTGAGCAACCGATTGACAGGCACTCACTATCACGCTCCATAAGTCGTAAACAAGAGCAGTTGGGAGTCCCAAAATTTGTACCTCACGATTTAAGAAGAACAGTCGCTACTCGCTTAGGTGATACTGATATTGGAACAGATCCAATAGTGATTGAAAAAATACTGAATCACCAATTACAAGGAGTGCAGGGCGTTTATAATATGCAAGAGTATATGGACAAGCGCAGAGAAGTTTTATGTAAATGGGCTGAAAAACTATTCAAACTACCTCATGAATTATATACTTAGAATATACCTTAGTTGTTTGATAAAGTTGGGATTTGTTTTTATCAATTAAGAGATAACTACTTCAGAAAATGCTGTTAAAAAAATGCAAAAGGCATTTAAGGAAAGATCTAATTGCAGAAAACTATTGAGAGATATAGAAGCCAAACTCAAGTTGGTAAAAAAAGATTTGAAAAGCAACTAGCTAGGCAAGGCAAGGTTTACAATCGACCAAAAGGTACAAAAAGTCCAGGGAGTGGGAGAGTTATTATTTCAGTACCAAGTGTCTTAAATGTTTATGGTTACGATGATGAACATAATTTTATTGAGACAGTAAAATTTGTAGAACGTTTGAAAAAGAATATTAAGTCAGACTTCACTTTGGACTTCTACAATACAAAGGATACCAAAGTTGCTGCGATGGTTTTTCTTTTTGCGGCTGTTGATGACCTAATAAGCGAAAAAAACCTAACTTGCAAAATCCGTTTGAGTAAGGAAAAAAGTGTAAATAGACTAATCAATGCCACTGGAATAAGAAAAATAGGGAATGAGAGTCACAATAACGCAGCGGATATAGTAAATTATCATCGCCTACCTGTGCTTAAAGGAGTTAATGAGGAGTATACTGAAGAGGTTATAGATTTTATTAAATTTAAGATTTATAAAAATAAAATGGAACCTGAGCAGGAGCAAGTTCTCGGCAGCGCAATAATAGAAGCTGTAGAAAATGTTGGCAATCATGCATACCCTGATGAAGCAAATGAAAATCGGACTTGGTGGATGTTTACAGAGGTAATTGCAGGGCAATTATTTTTGACTATTTATGATAAAGGTATTGGTATGCCGAAATCTATTTTAGGTCATAAATGGTTACCTAAAGCTTTAAAAAGTGCATATCCGGACATATATAGTAATATTGTAGCCAAACAAAAAGGTGGTGAAAGTATTATTAGTACTATACTCCGGCTGGCTAGCGTTAGTCTTAATGATATCCACTTGTTAAACTTAGCAATGTCTGGTGATGTCTCTGGTACTATGGCACAAGGTCGTGGACAGGGTTCAAAAAGTATTAAATCTTTAGTCAAAGAAAATAGCAATGGACGTCTATGGATTGTAAGTAATAATGCAGTGTACAGACTCATGCAGCTTAAAACAGCTGACAATAAATCAGGAGAAATTGAGCCTGATATAAAAAAATTACCACGTTTTTTTCCTGGAACTTTGATTCAATGGAATATAAAAATTGATGACAAATCAAAACATGATAACTCTTAGTGTAGTTAAATGGCACGCTAAACCAAAATTTAGGTCACGAGATCGTTATGAGTGGTGTGGCGAAGCTTATAGAGAAGATATATTAGTACCTGCCTTATTAGAAAATGAAAAGGTAATGGTAGACCTTACTGGATATAATCGATACGGTCGGTCGTTTATAGACGAAACCTTTGGAGGTCTAATTCGTTCTGAAAACTTTACCTTAACTGAATTAAATGAAAAGCTTACTTATAAGCATGATTTACTTAAGAGTGTTGAGGAACTGATTAAAGAAAGACTTGAAGCGGCTGAAAATGAACGGATTAGTTAATAATTGGACAATAATAGCCAGCTTCGTTAGCTGGTTGATTGTTATAATCGTTCATATTAGAACCTTGAAAAAAACGGAATCAAATAGGCTTAAAGACAAGGCTGCTAAAGAGTTAGAAAAGGTCTACAAGTGGCTAAAAGAAATTGATAAAGATTATGAGTTTGAATACTTTGAAGATGAGTTAGCGACTAAAGTTACTATTGCTGAGCTATCGTGCATGATGCTGAACAAATATATGAATATCTCTATAATTGACATGCGCGAATTATCAAAAATTCGCGATTTGGAAGCTAATACTTACGAGGAACTAAAGCTTGAAATTCCTCGCATAATTGAAATCATTCACACTCAAACGGTGGAGTTAGAAAGTAAGTATTTTGAGCTTATTAATAAAGCCCCTTTGAAAAGGTTTTATTCTTCCTATAATTATGACTTAAAGTGTTTAGCAATGACGGGGTTAATTCTTTTTTTATATAAAGCAATTTTTTTTGGCCTAACTTAGTCTAATGTGATGTTTGGTTAGAATATAGTCCAATAGCCCGAGCTATAAGAAGGTAAACCTTTTCTAAAGCCCTTTCATATTTAAGACCTAACGCATTAAGCTAAATAATTTTTCTTGAGCATAGCCGTACCTACTTTTCGTGTGCGCCTGTTGAAAAGAGTAGGGCGTTTAAGATGTACAATTGATACTTTAATTGAAATTTCCTAATCTCAGTGCGCCAAATTAAGTTTTGAAATTTTTTAAGTCAACGCACCCCTAACACGTTACTTTTAGGTTTCATTCAAAATTGTACCTTTTCGATTTAATGAAAAATTAATTATTTATCAATAACAACCTCCAAATTTTTGTTTAAAGCTATACTCATAATTGAGGGACTTCCTCTTAATTGAAAGGATAACGATTATGGCTCTTAAACCTGGACCAAAACCAATTGCTGATTCAACTGGCAAACCTGATAAACGTAGACGTGATAACAAAAATACTCCGGGGAACACCCCAGGATTAAAACCTAGTAAATCTTCAAAGAAATAGATAAGACTTGAAATTAAAGCTATCTTCACGGTAGCTTTAATCTAACGTAAATATACCTCAGTGATTTCTGGCCTAAAATGTCCCATTTCTTGCGAAACGGTTTCTAATGCTATTTGATATGGATATTGGTTGAGTATCAGCTCTAATAGCCTTTCTTGTGCGTAGCTATGCCTTAGGCCGTGAGCGCCATTGGAAAATGAAAGAGTACGGTTTGATGCTTTATTAAATGAATCAGACCACTTTTTACCGCCTCCTATATCGTAGCGCTGTAAGTAGTTTATTTTTCTGTCAACAACGGTGACCGGTTGTTTAAATTTACGAAGTTCTAATTTAGCTGATAAATCGTGAGGTATTAGTACTTCGCGTGTTAAGCCTCCTTTGCCTGTCACGGTATATAGCACACCGTTTCTACCAGACCACTTTGAATCAAAAGCTGGCCGTTTATCTGCTTTGCGCTCTTCAACTTTGGCTATGGTCAATAATTCATGCGCACGAAGCCCCGAAGAGAGTGCTATTTGTGTTGATAATGAATATTTAGATGTTTGGTGCTTACTTATTATTTGTGCTTGCTCTGTGGTGTAGGCGCGTGATTTAAGAATTTGCTGATTAATTGATTTAATAACGGGGAGGGTTTGCTTATCTTTAAGTTTGCCGTTTAGCCTCATCATTGCTTGTATAGCTTGGCGCTCCATATCCAGTGACTTTTGACCCACTATTTCTTTACGGTAATCTAAATAATTGAGTGCTTGATCGATGGTCATTGCCTGAATACCGTTTATGCCAATATCTTTAGCCCAAGAGGCAACGGTGTTAAGTGATTGCTCGTAGTTTCTGGCAGTTCCAAGAGACTTTATAAGCTTACTTTTTGTAAGCCCTTTTATGACATTGTGTGCTTGAGTTTTTGGTTTCGCAAATTTAGCCATGTTTTTTAATCCATCTTTGAATTGTTGACCAATGAGCATTGATACCTTTACGCTTTAGCCAGCGCTGAAGCTCGACAATGTTTGACCCTTGCTTGTAAATTTCTATTAGCTCGAATTTATGTTTATCAAGCTTAGATGTTTTTTTACGGCTTCCTGCGATTAACTTACTTTCAAATTTTAGTTTTTGGACTTCGATTAGGGCATCGAATTTCATGGTATGACTCCAGTCGTATTAAGGTTGTAAGATTGACTGGCAATAAAGCTCAGCGGCACTTAAGCCTATTCGCCCCTGTTTTTCGCATATGCGAAAGGCTCGGACTGATCTCGCCTGATAATTAACCTCATTTCTACGTGTTGTCAGCAGCTGGAGTGCGCCGTTTTTGGTTGGTTACTACCTTTGAAAAGATAGTATTTACCTCGTTACTACGTGTTGAAGGCAGCAGAATAGCGCCTGTTTTTTTCTGGCTCGTTAGAGCTTCAGTAACAATAAGATTACCACTTTAGAAATATTTTTCAATCTGCAAATAAAACCTGCGTATAAGAGTATGAATGTGTTGTCCCCCGCTATGTGTAAGCCGATTTTCGGCTTCGACATAGCGGGGGACAGGGGCGAAGCCCCAATGTTTAAAGAGAGGCTATTGCTCATGATGCCTCTATTAAAATTGGTTTTAAATTAATTACTCAACAACAGCATAAATTGACAAGTTTATTACACCAAGGTTACTTGCATTGGTTGTTAAGCACTTTTACACTAATCATTTTACTGGCGTAATTAAATGACTAAATACGAAACTGATTCTATTGAAGCGCAATATCAACTAGGATCTGAAAAACTAGTTTTAGCGAACAAGTTAGCGATTGTTGATGCAGCAGAGGTGGATGATGTTGAGGCTATTCTTTTAGTTAAACTATATGAAAAAATATTTACAACGCCAGAGCCAGAAGATGACGTTTTTTCTTTTCAAAATGTTGCTAATTGGCACAGACAATGGCTAGGTAATGTATACGAGTGGGCAGGTAAAATAAGAAGCGTTGATATGGGCAAAGGTGGATTTCAGTTTATGTCACCTCTGCAAATTGAAAGGCATATTAGCGTATTTGAAGATGAGTATTTATCTCGATTTAATAACTTACCAGAAATGACCGATGAAGAGCTTGTGTCATTTTTAGCTCAGAGCCATGTTGAGTTTATTCTAATTCATCCATTTCGTGAGGGTAACGGCAGGGTAAGCCGTCTGTTAATGGATTTTTTGTGTAGCAAAGCTGGAAAAGGAACGCTTGATTATAGCTTATGGGATGAGTATAAGGATTTTTACATTAAGTCAATTCAAGCGGGTGTAAACAGAGATTACCAACACATTGAAAAGCTCGTGAGAGGTATAATTAAATAGCGAGTGAAAGAGACTCATATTTAAGTTTATTTGCTTTTAACCTTTTTTCTATTGTTTTTACTGTTGCGCCAGTTTCAATGGCAGTTGAACTAGCAACAGATCTCAAAATCATACTTTTTGTGATTTTTTTCTTATCTTTACTCATTATTACCACCTCGAATAAATCATCTACATTTAATTCTACACCTAGAGCCTTATGTTATCAATTAACGTTATAAGATTTATGATTAAGAATTATAGCGGCTAAATTATCTTCTTCGCAGTAAAAAAATGCTGTTGGCACTTCTAATACTTTAGCTAGTGCCCGCACTGTTTGAAAGTCGGGTGAGTGAACGCCTTTTTCGTACTGATTCATTCTAGGCGAAGCCGCAAACTGATCCATTCCCGCCAGTATTCCTAGTTTTTTTTGCGAAAGTCCTTTTGCTAGTCTTGCCTCTTTTAGCCGTTTTGGAAACGGTGAACCATCATTCGTTTTCATTATATTTAATTCTTAACTTGAAAACTAAGAGTTTCTTAGCTTTAATGCATTCACGATACTAAGGAATACTTAGATAGAGGCGGGTGAAGCAAATGTTGTGGAAAGCAGTTAAGTTTATAGGAGCCGTGACGGTTGATATTTTGCTGGATGTTGATGATAAGTCTGAGCAAGATAAGTTCATTGATGAATACAATGATGGAACAGGAAATGTCGATCATTGTGGTGATAGCTACACAGAGCAAGAAGCGCGTGACGTTCATAGTCGTGGTGAGTTCTACAAATAGTTTTGACAGTTGCTTTGTTAAGTGCAATTGTTAAGTGGGTTTTTACACAAAATACAGGCTACGCAGTTGAAAAGCTGCGTAGTTTTTTATGATTAATTTTAACGTTTATTCATTTTTACCCGCGATTGATTTTTTATTTATCAGACTGCAAGGTCAGGATAATAGCCGTGATAAGTTATTATCGATTAGAAATAACCTAAGTAAGCTTAATGAAGCACAAGTACTTAGTGAGTTACTTACCTTAGACTTCATGTTTTACGATTATAGTAACGAGCAATCAGAGGTTTGGGATATACAACTAGAGTCTTTTTCATCGTTTTATAATCGATCAGAAAAAGTGAAGAAGTTTGATAATTACTACCCTGAGGCACATGTTCAATCAGTGTTTAAGTGGATGCTTATGCTTTGTGATGATTGCAGTGATAGTTTAAAAATCCAGCGCTCGGTAATTCATTAGCAGAGCCTTAGAGCAATTTAATTCCTCAAGTTCACTTGATTTATCATTATATCTCATTTAAATTCATCTTAAGCATAGTCATTATGCTTACTTATAATGCAAAGAGATAAAAAGATTTACCACAGAACATAGTAAAGTTAATAAAAAACAGGCGCCCAATGTTCGGGGCTGCTTTCAATACGTAGAAAAGAGGTTACTAGGGTACGCATATATTAATTATATGTACTAGCAAGTCCACGGCTCACAGAGCAATGTGGCATCTCTTTGCTCTAATTTACGTATTGGAGAGCGAATATGCAGTCATCAGAGATCTTATCAGTAAAAGAGCTGTCAGAGCTTTTACACCTATCTACAGGCACAATTAATAATCGTCTGAGCGCCCAGCGCAAGGCTATTGAGTCTGGAAAAGATGCCAACCTTTATCAAGTTCAACGTTTAGCTCCACCTTCTATTAAATTGGGACGAGTTCGCCTGTTTAAACGCGAAACAGTTGAGCAATGGCTTGCTCGCTTTGAAGGAGTGGAGGTGTAAGGAAGGCGAAAGGGGCTGCTTGACCGGCGACACCCCAAACGCACTTTGCATTTTCATATTATATGCTTGCCTTTAAAATAAGGCCACAATTCGAGTGGCCAGAATATACTATTGCCTATCCGAGTCAGTTTTATTCTCTAATTGAATTTAAGACACCTAAATATGTTCGAGGGTTACTAAGTAAATGCCATAAGTCTAAAAAATTTATTCATTTACTTGGGAACAGTAAATCAAAAAGCTTAACCGATTTTCGAGCTTTTAGACGGGACACTAGTAAGTTTGTTCGAGGAGTATTGTATAGTACAAGTGAATCAGTAGACTGCTATTACACTCCAAACGAATTTTTTAGTTGGCCTAGGGAAAGCAACCTTGCTCTACTGTCAGCGAATTGGATTGAAATTGATCTTAATCATAAATGTGATCCATTTGATGTTAGAAGGACAGAGGCTAAAATTGTTCCTGAAGTATTCAATAGGTTAAAACTGAGTAAGCTACCGCCGCCAACAGGCTATGTCCTTTCTGGCTCAGGTGGAATACATCTTTATTGGATTTACAATCCTGTAGATGCAGTCGCAATTAACAAGTTGATATGGCAACAAATCGCTAAAAGTCTAATTGAGAGTTTTGGAACGTCAGAGAGTTTTTGGCATATAGATCTTATGGCTACAAAAAGAATTAGCGGCTTTTTGCGCGTCCCAGGGTCTGTTCACAGCAGAACAGGATTGCATGCCAGGTATTTTGGCTCTGGTACTAAATATACATTTGATGAACTGTTGATGTGTTTAGATCTATGTCATTTACGGAAGGATATAGAGAAATCACAACTAGAATTCAAAACTAGTTTAGCTTCAAGCCCCAGAGATAAGATAGCAAAGCAACCAAAGCAACCAAAGCAACCAAAGCAACCAGGTCACCAACGCTACGGTCATAGCATTAAAGAATGGTGGCTAAAATGTATTAACAGTATTCAAAACCACTTTTATAAGCAGGGTGGGGTGCCAAAGGGTAAGCGAGATAAAACAGCGTTTATCCTGTTTGTTGCGTTTCAACATCTGAATAAAAACACCGCATTTGAAAAGCTAACAAAAATAAATGATGAACTAATTGGTTTATCATTAGAAGAGCTTGTTAGTTTAACTAGAACAGCAAAAACAACACACTATAAGTACAGAAAAGAGACTCTAGCTGATTACCTGGAAGACTTGTTCGGCTTTTGCCCTGAATACTTAAATGTTAAGTCAAAAGTGAAGTTATCAAGCGATGAAATTAAGGAGAGGCAGAAAAAAGCAGCTACAGACACTGCGATTAAAAAGCGAAGTAATTCGCAGCAGCTTGTTAAAAAAACTGTTAAAAAAATAACCAAAGAAACGGGCAACAAACCAACTCAACAGGCTGTTGCACTTTTTACTAATCTTAGTTTAAGAACAGTTAAAAGATATTGGATAACATAATGTGACAGGGCACTTAGATTGAAATTAAACAGCAAAATATGCAACAGTGGCAATACAGCTTAGAACTTTCTGGACTAGTTGCCCCGACCGCTTAGTGCCAATTGCAGTTGTTGAGCAGAAATTCTCTAACGGTCTGCTTTGAGCCTAAAAGCGGACAGTCGAACGTTAGACCTGACTGTTAAATTTGTGTCATTTGCAGATCATCATTCGACCTTGATTGAATTGGTGGTAATTGTAGTATTCCGGACAATCAGCTTCTTATTGGTGAATATACAGTTCAGTAATCATTTTCAGTTGTTTTAAATTTCCAGACGAAGAGCACCGTATTTTCTGCAATACGGTGCCCAACATTCACTCCTTAGTTAATTTCGAGTGCATCATCCGATATAAAATAGGCAAAACGACCAATGTTAGGATGGTGGACGAGATGATCCCGCCAATCACTACCGTTGCAAGCGGTCTTTGCACTTCAGCGCCAGTCCCGACATTCAGTGCCATGGGGATGAAACCTAAACTTGCTACCAGTGCCGTCATCAGAACCGGACGCAATCTTGTGATAGCTCCATCAACGATTGAGTTAATCAAGTCACCTGTTTCTAGTACTCGCTGTTTAATAAATGACAACATCACTAAGCCGTTTAGTACCGCAATACCAGAGAGCGCAATAAACCCGACTCCGGCAGATATAGACAGTGGCATGTCACGCATCCAGAGTGCGAAAACACCTCCTGTTAAGGCTAAAGGCACACCAGTGAAGATGATCAAGGCATCACGAAATGAGCCAAACACCACCACTAGTAACACAAGTATCAGGAAAAGCGTGGCCGGCACCACGATAGACAGTCGCTGACTGGCACTTTCAAGCTGTTCAAACGTGCCGCCATAATCCAGCCAGTAGCCTGCTGGTAGAGCTACCTGTTCGGTTATTTTGATTTTGGCTTCGTCAACAAAACTCCCCAAGTCGCGCTCTCTGACATTGGCGGTAACCACGACTCTGCGCTTACCGTTTTCTCGACTGATTTGATTGGGAACAGACGAGTACCCCAGCGTAGCGACTTCTGATAACGGCACAAATTCCCCATCCGATGTAATGATAGGAGTGCTGCCAATGGCATCTAAATCTGTGCGGATACCTTCACCAAATCGCACAAGCAACTCAAAGCGTCTATCTCCCTCAAAAATTAAGCCAGCAGTATTACCACCGATAGCTGACGCCAACCACTCCTGCAAATCGGCCACGTCCAATCCATAACGTGCCAACTCGACTAGCTTAGGGTTGATAGTGAAGATAGGGATATCATCGACCTGTTCAAGTCGTGCATCCGCCACGCCGTCAATTGATTGTAAAACCGTTAAGATGTCGTTTGCAGAAGCAACCAGCGTGGTTAAATCATCTCCGAAGACTTTTATACCAAGGTCAGCCCTTACCCCACTTATCAACTCGTTAAAACGCATTTGGATAGGTTGGGTAAACTCATAGTTATTGCCTGTCACCGCTTGTAAATCTCGCTCAAGGGTTTCCACGAAATCAGCTTTTGATAGGTTAGGATCAGGCCACTGCGCTCGTGGTTTTAGCATCACAAAGGTATCGGTTACGTTGGGCGGCATCGCATCGGTAGCTACTTCTGCGGTACCGGTTTTCGCAAACACTGTGAGTACCTGTTCGTATTCCATCAAGGTAGATTCAAGTGTTTTTTGCATTGCGACGGCTTGTTCAATACCTGTGCCCGGTATTCGCATGGCGTGCAGTGCGATGTCTCCTTCGTCAAGCTGGGGAACAAACTCAGAGCCTAATCGCGTTGCCAACCATAAGCTGCCCACTACCAGCACGACTGAGCCGAAAAGCACTATCCAGCGTAATTTCAGTGCAAGATTAATGATAGGACGATAGGCGGATTTAGCTGCAACAATAATGAAGCTTTCTTTCTCACTGACTTTACCTGCCATAAACATCGCGACTGCCGCCGGTACAATGGTAATGGAGAACAGCATCGCTGCTATCAGCGCCATGATGACCGTTGCCGCCATTGGTTGGAACATCTTGCCCTCAACGCCTGTCAATGAGAACAGCGGGATATACACGACAGTAATAATCAATACACCGAATAAGCTAGGACGAATGACTTCGTTGGTCGCTTGAAAAACCAGTTCTAGCCGCTCTTTAAGTGGCAAGACTGTGCCTGTGCGTTTCTGAGACTCGGATAACCGCCTGATACAGTTCTCTACGATGATCACCGCACCATCGACAATTAATCCAAAGTCCAATGCGCCAAGGCTCATTAGGTTGGCAGACACACCTGTATTAACCATCCCTGTAATGGTCGCCAACATCGCCAGCGGTATAACTGCCGCAGTGATGAGCGCGGCGCGAATATTGCCAAGCAATATGAACAAGATCACTATGACTAATAACGCACCTTCTACTAAATTCTTCTGAACCGTTTCGATAGCTTTATCGACCAATAGGGTACGGTCATAGACTGGCTCAATGACAATACCATCAGGTAAGCTGGATTGAATGTCCTTCACCTTTTTGGCAACGGATTGAGCAACGGCTCGTGAGTTTTCGCCGACTAGCATCATTGCCGTACCTAAAACGGTCTCTTCACCCTCCTGCGTTGCCGCACCAGTTCTCAGCTCCTTACCAATAGCCACACTGCCAATGTCTTTCACCGCAACGGGGACAGTATTAATGCGTTTTATTACCACATTTTCGATATCGCTAAGTGTTTGAAGTTGACCTTGTGAGCGCACCAGTATTTGTTGCCCATTTCGCTCAACAAACCCCGCCCCCTGATTGGTGTTGTTTCGCTCCAGAGCACGATGGATATCGCTTAGACTAATGTCAAAATTCAGCATAAGCTGTGGTTCAGGATTCACATGGTATTGCTTAACATAGCCTCCAATGGCGTTGACTTCAGTGATCCCCTTAACCAGTGCGAGCTGCGGTTTTACAATCCAGTCGTGTATCTCGCGAAGCGCCATTGCATTGTAAGGCTCACCATTTTTTTGCATCGCATTTTGCTTGGCTCGCAAGGTATACATGTAGATTTCGCCCAACCCAGTAGCGATAGGTCCCATTTCAGGCTCTAACCCTTCTGGTAGCTGACTTTTGATTGCGCCTAATCGCGTATTGATGAGATTACGCGCAAAATACAGATCAGTGCCTTCATCAAATACCGCTGTTACCTGAGACAGGCCGTAGCGTGATAAAGAGCGGGTGTAGGACAGGTCAGGTAATCCCGCCAGTGCTGTTTCTACTACGAATGTGATCCGCTGCTCGGTTTCCAAAGGCGAATAGCCCGGTGCTTGTGTATTGATTTGCACTTGCACGTTAGTGATATCGGGTACCGCATCGATAGGTAATTTTTGATAACTGAATATCCCCATGCCCAGCACAAGGAAGATCAACATCAGCATTATCCCTCGTCGCTCTATGGATAAACGTAATATGGATTCAATCATATGTTCGTCCCCCAATAACTGAGACGCATGACCAAGTAAATAGCATTGAGTTATTAGTGGTCATGACCGGCCTCCGACTTTTCTAAATCGGCTTTAAACAGGTAGCTGTTCTGGCTGACAATCACATCTGCAATGTGCAGACCTGATAACGCTTCAATATTGTAGTTATCTTGTTGACCTAAGGTAACGGGCACGGGACGGTATTCATCACCTTCTTTGACAAACACGACAGAAGCCCCTTCAAACTCTTGAATCGAAGCTTTAGGAACCATCATGGCGACATCAAGTTTGTTGATTGTGACAAGCCCTTTGATAGCCGCGCCAACCGGCCACTGACCTGAGGTATTAGCTATTTTGGCATACGCCAATACATACGGTTTTTCATCTGGCGAGGGTAAGATATGCTGGATAGTGGTTTCTAACGATGAGCCTGCCACACTAAGTTGAACACTTTGCTGCTCTGCAATATCAGAGAGCTGTTGTGGGAAGACTTTAAGCTGTGCCCACACGTCATCATAGTTTGCGATTGAAAATAACACTTGGCCATTAGATAACTCGCCTTCATTGGCATGTCTGGCAATCACGGTGCCTGAAAACGGCGCGGCAACGGGATAACTTTTCAGGCTTTCGTTGGATTCAACTACCGCCAGTGTCTCGCCTTTTTTTACCTTGTTACCTAAGTTTGCATTGACCTTAGTCACCATACCGTCGAATCGTGCACGCACATGACTCAGTGAAGCAGGGTCGGTCACTATATTTCCGTAAACAGTGGTGGTAATATTGAGACTACCCGTTTGCACACTTTGCGTCATTACGCCCATTTTTTGCGCCATGCTATCTGCCATGAATACGCGTTCATCCTTATGGGCTTCCTCTTTACCATGCTCGCCTTCTGATGCTTGTATTGTGGTGCTTGAAAAAAATCCCAACGCACTGCAAACAATGAAAACTAACAGCGTGTTTTGCTTCTTAATTAATATATTTTTGTTCATTTTGTTTTTCTCGAAAAAGAGGTGTTGATCGTATCCACAAGAGGCTGTGCAGTCAGTGATTCGATATCGGCACCACGCTGATGAGCTTGCTTCGCTGATTGAATTAAGGCTTGTTTGGCATTGAGTAGTTCTTGACGTGTACTCACCCATTCAAGGTAGCTGAATCGACCGTTGATATAGGCTTGTTCTACTAATTCCAGCGCTTGAACTAAGGGTGGGATAATAGAGTTTTGCAGTGTCTGTACATTGAGCAGCGCATTGTTTCTGACCATCAAGGCCATATTTAGCTGATGGTATAGGCTTTGCGTCGCTGACTCTTTTTGTTGTTCCAGCTGTGCCTGAATTGCTCGCTGTTTTTCGTACTCGCCAAGATTTCGGTCACCGGCAAACAGAGGCATACTCACGCCTGCTACAAAGGCTGTTTCATCTATGCCATTCATGCGCCTGATACCGGCCGTCCAGCTTAAATCCGATTGATTAGCTGCTTGAGTAAGGCGGACTTGGGAAGCCTGCAATCTCGAACCTTGCGTATAGACCTCAAGATTGGGACTGTCCAATAGAGTGGTGAAAAGCGCGGTTAACGAAGGAGACGATTGCAGCGCAAATAAGTCACCCTCCACATCAGTAAAAGAGGGATCTTTTTCCCCCCACAGAATAGCCAGACTATTTATCATGGCTTGCTTAGTTTGCTGTGCCGTCACCACATCCAGTCTAGCTCTTGCTAAAGCCGCTTCAGCGCGTTTCTGTTCAAATGCAGGGGAAGCACCTGCATCCACCCGTTTTGTGACTGCTTGATAGGTATATCGAGCAAGTGTTTCTGCATCTTTTTGCGCGTCAATTAACGCTTGTTGCGCCAATACATCGATGTAACGACGTGTCACTTCAGCCAGTACATCCAAGGTGTGCACTTGTTTTTGCGCTTCGACTAAGGTGGATTGCGCCTTAGCAAACGCCTTACGTGAATTGAGTTTATTGCCCAATTCAATGACCGACGACAATGTGAGAGTCAGCTCGGTGTCCTTAATGCCCGATACCTCGCCTGTTCCTAAGAAGTTTTCCACTTCAATGCCTACGTTGAGGGCTGGTTTGAGAGAAGCAGTTTTAATTTCTCCCTCAATTGCTTGTTGCTTGTATGTGAACTCATGCAATTCGGGCGAATTCGCTAATGTTCGCTGTATGGCGCTTTGCAAGGTCATTTCGCGATTGGTGATACTGTTTGTTTGTGCTACTACCACGGTGTGTGTTGTCAAAAGAACAAGCATCGTGGAAACCACCCAAGCGTGCAAACGCATAGGGCGACTCAATGAAATATGCATCATTGTTTTATTCCTAAATTATCAAAAATATATATCGCCAAGCAGTTGGCGAACGGTGTTTGATTAGTTCAGGGTTATGCTTTAGGTGGGCGTAGTAATTGCGTGACAGGTGCATCTATTACTTTTGATAAGTAATAGAAACCGTGATGGGTGGCAACCGAAGCCAGTTCAATTGCGGTGTTATTTCCAAGCCATTGGGCATGGGTTCCATGACAGTGACCACAATGGTGGCAATCAGCAGGATTGTGAGAAATATCTACGGGGGCGTTATCAGTATCAAGTTGTTCGTTAGATTGCAGTTGAGCATGCGTCTTCACAGAAGCGGTGTTATCTCCCGCCTGATGTTCATGTATTTCGCTTAGATGTTGCGAGTCGATAGCATGAAAATCCAAGGACTTGGCGACAGCAGAAAACGACTGAAACAAAATCAGCGAAATCAGCAGGTAACTTGTCACCCTTACACTAAACATATCTATCTACTCTCATCTTTTTCATATTAACAGGTAATCGAACTAAGACCAATCGACCAACCGAAACAAAGTATTTCAATCATTACATTACTCATCACGACAATCTTCATTGGCAAATTCAATTTCAATGGTAGTGTGCACAAAATCAAACTCATCAAGACCTTGGCGAAGTTCGTCTTTAAGTGTTCTCAATTGAGAAACCGAAACATCTTGTTTCAACTCCACATGTGCCGTCATGACGCTATGTTCACCGTCCAAAGACCAGATATGAAAATGATGTATATCCGCCACATCATCAAATGACATGAGTACTTTACGCACTTCCTCCATCTGCTTAGCATCGGGCGTGGCTTGCAGGAATAACAATAAGGTTTCTTTTAGATTTCTAACTACATTGAATAAAATGAATAACGTGAAGCCAATGGATAAGATAGGATCTAAAATTGGCCATGGCTTAAACATCAGCACAATCGATACGATCAGCACTGCCACCCAACCCAATACATCTTCAAGTAAATGCCAGTTTAAGATACGTTCGTTTAAGGAATTCCCTTCGCTAAGTTTATACGCAGCAAATCCATTAACGGCGATGCCAAAAATTGACAGGAGTATCATGCCTTCGACTTGCGGCATTTCGGGTGCAGAAAGCCTTGGGATAGCTTCGAATAAGATCCATATTGAGCCAGTCGTTAACACTAACCCGTTAATCAATGCACCAAGAAGTGAAAAGCGTTTATAGCCATAGGAAAATGTATTGGTTGCTTGTTTATCACTGAGTTTATTTAAGCCCCAAGCGGTGCCAATGGATAAACTATCGCCCAAATCATGCACTGCGTCGGCCATAATAGCCGTGCTGTTTGTCAGCCACCCGCCGATAAATTCAATGATAGTGAACACGACATTCAAGAAAAATGCCCAGCCAATACGTTTTGATGCGCTGTTATCACTGTGACTGTGGTTATGATTATGCATGGTTGATTTTGTCCAATATCGCTTGATTTTCAGCACTGATTGGCAGTCGCTTAAAGGGGCTGATGTCAGTGCCACCTGTATTCCCTTTAGGTACAAGGCCGATAGCTGTTTTGGTTGCAGCACCAACTATTCTTATTACTTGTCCAAAAACGGCTCTCCAATCTTTGTTTAGAAGACCGTGTCGCAGCATTTTACAATGAATTAAACAATGATAATAAGTAGAGTGCTGACCAATTACATGCGCATCCTCCAGCGCTGCAAATGCCTGCCTCTCATTATTGTTAGACATTGCATCTGAGTAATCTGTTAATTTGGAATCGATATGTGGCTTAACCGCTTTGTTGTATGTCATAGTGGATCACCCGCTTTACCTTTCTGTACTTCGCTATTAAGTACTTCCTGCTTGGCACCTTTGAGGATCATCCACGCTCCGCGCAGCACGACAATCGACACAATACAGCCGATAACCAAATCCGGTACTCTGCTATCAAGCCATACCACTAAAACTCCGGCGATAATGACACCCATGTTGGCGATGACATCGTTGGCCGAAAAAATCCAGCTGGCTCGCATATGTACTTCGTCGTTTTTATGATTACGAATGATCACCAAGCAAACGACGTTTGCAATTAGTGCAATGAACCCCATTCCTATCATTAGTGATGAGATAGGCTCACTGCCCAAGAATAACCTTCTGGTAATATCAATAAGAATAATTACGCCCAGCAATAGCTGAAAGTAACCACTGATTTTCGCAGCTTTGGCTTTGTGAAGTATAGATTTGCCCACAGCATAAATACCTATGCCGTATACAACTGCATCCGCTAGCATGTCCATAGAGTCTGCTATTAAAGCAGTAGAGTCAGCCAAAATACCCACGGTCATCTCAACGAAAAACATCGTCGCATTGATGCCGAGCAGCCAATACAGAACCCGTTTTTGTGAGGCATCTTTGATTTCCACTTCACAGCCGCAACCACTCATTGTTCAACTCTTATTCCCAAAACTATAGGTACAGTGTAAAGTCTATACCTAGTATAGAGTCAACAACACAAAGGCACGTTTATGAAAATAGGTGAGCTATCAAAAAAAAGTGGGTGTTCTATTCAGACGATCCGTTTTTATGAAAAACAGGATTTGTTTGAGGCTTGCAATCGCAGTGAAGGCAACTACAGAATTTACGACGCATCATCGTTGAGAGCACTGCGATTCATTAAACAATGTCGCTCATTAGATTTGACCATAATAGAAATTAAACAGCTGTTGGATACAAAAAATAATCCCGATAAAAGTTGTTCTAGTGTGAACAATTTGATCCATCAACATATGGTTGACGTCACGCATCGCATTGCAGAGCTTGAGGAGCTAAAGGCTACCCTATCTGAGATGGCCTCGGCATGCACAGATGATAGAAAAGTTAAAGAATGTGGGGTATTGCAGTTGCTTGAAGAGTGATACTTATATCTACAAGTCTTGTAGTTTACGTTTGCCTAAGGTTTCATAATTGTACATGGTTCGCTAATTGATATTAGATAAAGTAACCAATACACAATAAATAGCTATGTTCGCATTTTTGGGCTAAGCAGTCGTTCGACTGAGGTAGGTCGAATGTCCGTTGATCGCTCAAAGCTGCCTATTTTCTTTTAATTTCCAATTCACAGGTGTCCGGCGTTTTTCAAGTTAGTTGTTGCCTTAAGTTTCAAACTTTTCGTTGGCTGAAGTATAAATCAAAACTCTTTAATTCTTGGTACGGTCTTTTGCTGCCAATATGTTAGCCAGTAGGCGGCTAGTAAACTAGCAATTGAAAGTAAAAGCATAAATATAGCTTTAAGGATGCTACCTCTAGTCGAATCATAAATTAATAGAGGTATTGCAATGAAAGGGAGTGAACCTGCTACAGCTCGATACAGACCTACTAGGTTAAAACCAATTTGGTATGAAGGTGTATGTAATCTGTATTTAAATGTTCTACTAGAATCGGGTAAAGACAAACTGTATTTAGAAATAGCCCAAACAACACTATGCAAAAGAGTTAGTAAATTAAAATAGTATATCAGATGGTCTGGTGGCGTAATCCCTTAGAAAAAGCTAACCGGGCCTTCTACGCCTGAAAAGAGTAAGACTAAAAGGCAGGGAATTGAGCCAAATACAATTGCACAAATAATTTCGTCAAAGAGTAAGTGTGAAGCGGTTTTGTTTTTCGTTGGTTTGCATAATTGTTTTCTATTGTACTTTGAGCTTTAAAATACAATTCAAAAGAAGAATAAAAACTTGTTCAGTAGAGTGCCATTAGCTGTCTTCCTATATATCCCCCCCTTTTATACCTTAAAAGTATAAAATAATTTAAGGGAAGTATCGTGCGATAAATGTGCGACATATATTTAAAAATGCTAAGTTAATAGTGCGATAAAGAAGAGAGTTTAATTTATAACAAGTTGAAACAAATAGAATTTAAATGGTCGGTATGGAGAGATTCGAACTCTCGACCCCTGCCACCCCATGACAGTGCGCTACCAAGCTGCGCCACATACCGACTTTGTATGCAATAGTACGTGTATTTTTTTAAAAATCAATAAGCGATTGTTTGTTTGGGTGTTTATTACGCAAGAGACCTAAAAAGGCACTCTTGCGGTGTATTAATTGGCTAGTCTTTATTTAACCACTTTTTGATCGAGTCATACATCTCATCTCGTATTAATGGCTGAGCTTTTTTGTTAGGGTGTAAACTATCGTTTTGCATCAGCTCAGGTTGGCTGGCAATATCTAGCATAAAAAAGTTCATTAAATGCGCGTTTGTTTCTTCGCTAACATGTGTAAAAGTGTCTGTAAACATTTTACTGTAACGCGGACCGTAATTAGGGGGAATGTAAATCTCCATTAAGGCGGTCATCGCATTAGCTGCTTGGCTTTTTTGAATAAGAGACGTTAAGTTAGTTTGCATTTTTTTGACTGGAAAACCACGTAAACCGTCATTAGCACCTAGCTCAATAAGTACATGAGTGGGTTCGTATTGCTCAAGCAATGCATCTAAACGGCGTAGGGCTCCACCAGATGTTTCGCCACTAATACTGGCGTTGATAAGTTCAATGTCGGCTTGTTCGTCATCGTATTTATCTTGTAACAATTTTACCCAGCCTTCTTCTTGTTGAAGTCCGTAGGCTGCGCTTAAACTGTCACCGAGTATTAAAATCGTGTTGTCGGCTGCTGCGCTCAGCGGTTTGATAACTAAAAATAAAATGAATACTAAACGAAGGATTGAATGAGTCATATGTCAGCGCTTTCTCAATTAAATATAATTCAGGTTAATGGTTTGTCTAAAGTAGTCTCTACCTTTGAAGGTGAGCTGCCCATCCTCAGCGACATCAGCTTTAATGTCAAGCATGGCGAGTCTGTTGCTATTGTTGGCACATCGGGATCTGGTAAATCTACGTTACTCAGTTTATTGGCAGGGCTGGACACCGCCAGCAGCGGTGAAATATTTTTAGATGGTGAACCATTACACAATTTAGACGAAGAAGAGCGCGCTGCACTGCGCGCCGCTAAAATTGGGTTTGTGTTTCAATCGTTCATGTTAGTACAAAGCTTAACGGCACTTGAAAACGTTATGCTACCAGCAGAGCTTGCTGGCGAGAGTGATGCGAAAGAGCAAGCAATTGCTTTGCTTGAAAAAGTAGGTTTGAGCCATCGAATTGATCATTACCCGTCGCAACTTTCTGGCGGTGAGCAACAGCGTGTTGCTATTGCGCGAGCATTTATTGGTACACCTAAAATACTGTTTGCTGATGAGCCTTCGGCTAACTTAGATAGTAAAAATGGTAAAATGATTGAGTCGTTATTATTTGATTTAAATACTCAGCACGGTACTACGCTTATTTTGGTTACTCACGATGAAGGGCTTGCACAAAAATGTGAGCACATTATTCAAATAGAAGCGGGTTTACTGGTAAAAAGCCAAGTAGAGGACGTTGCTGATGTGGGTTAAGTTAGCGCTTAAGTTATTTTCGCGAGAATTTCGTCGTGGTGAGCTAACTGTTATAAGTGCGGCTATCGCGCTTGCAGTTTTAACCGTGCTTACACTGTCTATGGTTACTGAGCGAATAGGGCAAAGTATTGCGCAAAAAAGCAGTGCTTTTATTGCAGCAGACCGTGTACTTGCAAGCGATCATGTTCTCGACACCGCTTTTATTACTCAAGCACAGAGCCAAAATTTAAAAACGGCGCAGATGGTGTACTTCGACACTATGTTGTTTGCTAATGATGAAATGCAGTTTAGCTCAGTAAAAGCGGCATCTAATGCGTACCCGCTAAAAGGGCAGTTAAAAGTTAAAGATACCCTTACAGGTGAAACTAAGGTTGCTAATAGCGGACCAACGCCTGGTAATGTGTGGCTAAGTGAATCTGTATTTTACAGTTTAAATATTGATATAGGCGCGCAAGTAGAGCTTGGCGCTGCATTATTTAATGTTTCAAAAGTTATTGTAGAAGAGCCCGATGCGCCATTTAATGTGTTTTCAAGCAGCCGTCGTGTGCTTATTAATATTGACGATGTAGCAAAAACCGAAGTTGTGCAGCCGGGTAGTCGTGTTTATTACCGCCAACTTTATGCCGGTAGTGAGGCCGATATAAATAGCTTTTATGAGTGGCTTAAACCACAAATGAAAGAAAACCAACAATGGTACGGCGTTAAAGACCGCCAATCACCTATTTCAAATAGTTTAAACCGCGCAGAGAGCTTTTTATTACTAGCCGGTCTATTAGGTATTATTTTAGCCGCAGTGGCTATAGCTGTTTCAGCAAAACGTTATTGTGAACGCCAATACGACCCAGTAGCGATGATGAAAACGTTAGGCGGTAGTCGTTCGATGATCCGAAAAATATACATGCTTCATTTATTGCTTGTGTGTGCAATGGCGGTAAGTATTGGATTGTTAATTGGTTACGGCTTGCAAGAAATAGCAACAAGTTACTTATCAAAAAGTATGGGCACAGAGCTACCTTTAGGTGGTTTTAAACCTTGGCTGGTGGCTATTAGCACTGGCGTAATTTGTGCCGTTATGTTTTCTATTAAGCCGTTGTTTGATTTATTTGATATTCCACCACTTAGAGTACTGCGCCGTAACTTAGGTGACAAATTGGCAGTGAGCCGTGTGCATTTAGGTATGAGTGCGCTAACCGTGTTTTTATTAATGTGGTTATTTAGTAACAACATAAAAATAACGCTTATTTTGTTTATCTCAACACTCGCGCTAATTGGTGTGCTGTTTTTAGTATCTAAATTAATATTTGGTGGTGGTCGAAAACTAGGGTTAAAGCCAGGTAACAGTTGGTCGCTTGCAATTGCGTCTATTCAAAAGCGTGCAAATGTGAACGCGGTACAGTTAATTAGTTTTTCGTTAGCGATTAAATTACTGCTGTTTTTAGTGGTACTTAAAAACGACATGATATCTGATTGGCAATCGCAGTTACCAAGCGACGCACCTAATGCGTTTTTAGTGAATATTACGCAAAATGAACTTGAGCCAATTAATGAATATTTAGCTCAAAAAGATATTCAGGTATCAGAGTTTTATCCAACTATTCGTGGGCGCGTAAATGCGGTAAACGGCGAGTTGGTAGCACGTTCTGTATCGCTGCAAGACAATGAGAAAAAAGACGAAGAAGCCCGTGCAGGTATTGGCCGTGAGCTAAACCTTACATGGCTTAAAGATGTGCCTGACCAAAATGAAGTAACACAAGGCACGTGGTTTGGTGAAAATGCGATGGCTGAAGCCTCAGTAGAGGAGTCGATGCTTGAGCGTTTAGATGTTGAGATAGGCGATACGCTTACATTCTTAATTGGTTCGCAGTCGTTTGACGCTAAAATCACCAGTGTGCGCAAAGTTAATTGGGCCACGCTTAAACCTAACTTTTTTATTATTTTAAGCCCAGATGTACTTGCAGATTTTCCTGCAACGTATATTTCGTCGGTTCGTATAAACCCAGAGCAAAAGCGTGATTTTAGCCAGTTATTGCGTACTTACCCTACTATTACAGCAATTGACATTGATAACTTTGTTAAGCAAATACAAACAACTATTTCGCAAGTATCACTCGCCATCGGCTTTGTACTTGCAATTGTTGTGTTGTGTGGCGCACTTGTACTTATATCGCAAGTGCAAGCTAGTTTAGGTGAGCGTATGCAAGAAATTGTAATACTCAGAACGCTAGGGGCTAAAAGCCGATTAATCAAAAACGCGACCCTTTATGAGTTTTTATTACTAGGCGGTTTAGCTGGTTTAGTTGCTGCATTTTTTAGTGATATAGCGCTTTTAATTGTGCAACAACAAATGTTTGATTTAGCCGGTAAGCTACACCCGCACATATGGATTATTGGGCCGGTAGCTGGCGGTGTATTTGTAGCGGGTTTAGGTTATTTAATGATTGCCCGAACACTAAAACAAAACACCCAAGGGTTAGTGCGCGCCCTAGGGTAAGCTTAAACTAACTTAACACGTATTGGATTAAGTATTAAATGCCCACCTAACACGTGGGCATTTTTGTTTTCTTTGTACTGGTAATTTATACAGTGCTCTGGCATTATTAGCGTAATTTAAAAATAACAATAATGAGAATGCAGTTTGGCCATTATTTTAGGGATTGATCCTGGTTCACGTTTGACCGGGTATGGCGTTGTTGCCCACCAAGGTTCTAAATTTACATACTTAGGCAGTGGCTGTATTAAGTTAGCCGATCATCCTTTTCCGGTTAGACTTAAAATGATCTACCAAGGCATTACACAACTTATTGAGCAATTTTCGCCAGAAACCTTTGCCATTGAAAAAGTATTTATGGCGCATAACCCCGATTCAGCTCTAAAACTAGGCCAAGCTAGAGGCGCTGCGATTGTAGGTGCAGCAATGGCCGACTTACCCGTATTTGAATACTCAGCTAGACAAATTAAGCAAGCAGTAGTAGGTAACGGCGGCGCTGATAAAACACAAGTGCAACACATGGTAAAAAATATTTTAAAGTTGCCTGGCACGCCACAAGCCGATGCAGCTGATGCACTCGCTATTGCGATTTGCCACGCTCACTCAGAACAAAATTTAATTAAACTAGCGGGTAGCGCAAGCAAAACCGTTAGAGGACGTCTAAGGAAATAACTATGATAGGCCGCTTAAATGGTATTTTAGTCGAAAAACAGCCACCAGAGATATTACTCGAAGTAAGTGGTGTCGGTTACGAAGTACAAATGCCAATGACCTGTTTTTACGATTTACCAAAGATTGGTGAAAACGCGATTGTTTACACTCACTTTGTAGTGCGTGAAGATGCTCAACTGTTATTTGGTTTTAATAATAAAGTTGAACGTGCCTTGTTTAGAGAGCTATTAAAAGCAAATGGCGTAGGGCCAAAACTTGGCTTAGCTATTTTATCGGGCATGTCGGCAAAGCAATTTGTAAGTTGTGTAAATAACGAAGACTCAACGTCGCTAGTTAAATTACCGGGTGTCGGTAAAAAAACAGCCGAGCGTTTGGTACTCGAAATGAAAGACAGACTAAAAGATTGGGGTAATGATTTATTTACGCCATTTAGCGACAGCGCAGTAATAGAGCCAATGAGCGATGCGACAATAGCTAATAACGCAGCCGATGATGCCGTATCAGCACTGCTTGCATTAGGTTATAAATTGCCACAAGCTCAAAAAGCAGTAAAATCGATAAGCAAACCCGATATGTCCACTGAGGTTCTTATTAGAGAATCTTTAAAATCTATGTTGTGAGTAACCCATGATTGAAGCGGATCGCTTAATTGACGCGACTGAAAAAACAAATGAAGACTCTATAGATCGTGCTATAAGGCCAAAACTTTTAGCTGACTACAGGGGCCAGCCTCATGTTAAGCAGCAAATGGAAATTTTTATTGAAGCTGCTCGTACCCGTGGTGAAGCGCTCGATCATTTATTAATATTTGGCCCACCAGGGCTTGGTAAAACCACGCTTGCAAATATTGTCGCCAACGAATTACACGTAAGTATTAAAACAACATCAGGCCCTGTACTTGAAAAAGCAGGCGATTTAGCTGCGCTGCTCACAAATTTAGAGGAAGGCGATGTACTGTTTATTGATGAAATACACAGACTCAGCCCGCAAGTTGAAGAAATACTCTACCCCGCAATGGAAGACTACCAGCTTGATATAATGATTGGTGAAGGCCCAGCTGCGCGTTCTATTAAATTAGACCTACCTGCATTTACACTTATTGGAGCAACCACCCGAGCAGGCTCGCTTACATCGCCACTACGAGACCGTTTTGGTATTGTGCAGCGATTAGAGTTTTATTCTGTAGAAGATTTGTCGCACATAGTAGGGCGCTCTGCACATTATCTAGGTTTAGAAATGTGTGACGATGGCGCAACCGAAATTGCACAGCGTTCGCGCGGTACACCACGTATAGCTAACCGCTTATTGCGCCGTGTACGTGATTACACACAGGTAAAATCTGACGGTACAGTAAACGCCGAAGTAGCTAAGCAAGCGCTTGACATGATTGACGTAGATAAAAGTGGTTTTGACTATATGGATCGCAAATATTTACTCGCCATAATTGAAAAATTTATGGGCGGCCCTGTCGGGCTCGACAATGTAGCGGCTGCTATTGGTGAAGAGCGTGAAACAATTGAAGATGTGATAGAACCATTTTTGATCCAGCAAGGATTTATTCAGCGCACTCCACGCGGGCGAATAGTCTCTGATAGCGCATACCATCATTTCGGTTTACTTCCTAAAAAAGACTAGCCTATACACATTACTTGCTGTGGTTTATTGCACAGCAGGTAACTGACTTGTTATCCCTTGCTTTGACATATTTATCCGGCAGGTATTTTACCCAAAACCTCAACACACTGTTGCAAATGTTATTTCAAAATACCTATATGCTTTATAGTTAACTGTTAATTCACAGGGCGTTAAGACTCGCGAAGCTATCCTGCGTACCATTAAAACTAGTAACCGAATTACTTATTGTAAAATAGGTAGGGCAATTATTAGTTTATAAATAAAGTATGTAGCGCACCAAATTGCAGGCAAAAAAAAGCCCGCAAAAAATGCGGGCAAACAACAAGTTGAAGGAAGTAATCCAGGGAACTACGTTTTACTTAATTTGGTTTTATCCAGAAAGAGTAAAACAATGTAATACGATAAAATATCCTATTACTAAGAACTTGGCTTAATGAAGCTATCTCATTCAGTGCGCTAGTTCGGTATGGGAGAATAATACGTAAGTTTACTTTTTTGTTCAAACTAGAAAATTTGTATTTTCAGATTAGAAAAACTAATTCTGTGAATTTTATTGTTGTTTGAATCTTGTGCGTTAATTAATCGTTAAATTTATAAGTTAATGAAATTTATAGCTTAAGTAATGAGTTTCGTTGTGACTCGGTATTAGTTTTACTATTACGTGAAGATCAGGCTCATAAGTTTTGAGTGTTTATGCTCTTATTTTGAATAAACGGCGCATTTTATGACGTTTTACCTATATATTTACGCATATTTGTAGTCAGCAAGTTTAGTTAAAAGATTAAATAAAATACTGAGGCAGAGGGAAATGCCAACTAAAGCTGTTTTTTTAACGTTTTTTGTTGCCTATTCATAGCAATACCGTTGTCAGCTTGAAATGGACTAGATACACTAGATGCAACTTTTGACCTTGTAAGCGGTCATATTTATACAAATTAATCAATTTGCCGTATTTTGAAATTACTTAGGAGTTTAACGTGGGATCAGGGCTTAATTTTTTAGACCTAATTTTAGAAGCAAGTTTGCTTGTTCAATTAGTAATGTTAGGGCTAGTTGCCATGTCTGTAATGTCGTGGACAATTATATTTCAGCGTAAAAAAGCAATATCAGATGCACTATCAAATGCTAAGAAATTTGAGCAAAAGTTTTGGTCTGGTATTGATTTAAGCAAATTGTATAACGAAATATCATCACGCAGCGGTCAGTCTCAAGGTATCGAAGCACTATTCACTTCAGGCTTTAAAGAGTTTGCTCGCCATAAAAAGAATACATTTCAAAGTGCGAGTATTGTTATGGAGGGTACGCACCGTTCAATGCGTGTTGCACTTTCTCGTGAAATTGAAAAAATTGAATCTAGCTTATCGTTTTTAGCAACAGTAGGTTCTATAAGTCCGTACATCGGTTTGTTTGGTACAGTGTGGGGTATTATGAATGCCTTTATTGCACTTGGTGAAGTGAAACAAGCTACATTACAAATGGTAGCTCCAGGTATTGCAGAGGCACTTATTGCGACTGCTATGGGTTTATTTGCGGCAATTCCGGCCGTTATTGCTTATAACCGCTTTTCAAACAGTGTTGAAAAGCTTGAGTCTCACTATATTAACTTTATGGAAGAGTTTGCTAATATTTTACACCGTCAAGCAGCTACACAAATAGAGGCACAAGCGAATGTATCAGCGTAAAAAGCGCCGCCCGGTCGCAGAAATTAATGTAGTACCTTACATTGATGTAATGTTGGTACTACTTATTATATTTATGGCAACAGCACCGCTTATTACACACGGTGTAAAAGTTGATTTACCTAAAATGGAAGAGTCTGATTTAGTTGATACTAAAGATACTCCGCCTATTATTGCTTCAATTGATGCAGAGGGTAAATATTATGTGAGCGTAGGTACTGATCCTGAAGAGCCTATGGAAGCACTTGATGTTGCTGCGGTTATAAAATTACAATTAATGAAAAACCCTGACGTACCAGTAATGATCAAAGGTTCTGGTAAGGTGTCGTATCAAGAAGTATTATTACTAATGGATTTTTTGAAAAATGCAGGCGTACCATCAGTAGGATTAATGACTGAATCCTTCGAGGGGAAGTAGCTGTATGAATAGTTCAGTAGTAAAATCGATAGTACTTCATTTAGGCATAGGTGGTTTTTTGTATGCGTCTGCAAACATTCACCCACCTGCGCCTAAGGTAATGGAAGTAACGCTTAATTCGGCTATACCCACCCCAGATAATGCGGTATCGGCTGTTACAGTTGATCAAAAGCAAGTTGAGCAAAAAATTGCTGAGCTTCAAAAGAAAGAAAAAGATAAAAAAAGTGCTGAAGACAAACGTATTCGTGATTTAGAACGCAGGGCGGCAAATGCACGTGAGCAACGCGAATCTGAATCTAGGCATATTAAAAAGCTAGAGCAAGAACGCAAAGCTAAAGAAAAAGAAACAGCCGAGGCTCAAGCACAAGCTAAAAAAGCACGTGCTATTGAGCAAAAAGAGCGCGCTAAAGCTAAGCAAGCTGAAAAACAAAAGCAAGAAGCTGAAAGTGCAGCTAAAGCTGCTGCTGATAAACGTAAAACCGAAGAAGACGCACTTAAAAAAGCAGAAGCTGAACGTAAAAAACGTGAAATCGAGGCAAAAGAGCGTGCAGCCGAGGCAGAACGTAAACGCCAGCAAGCGATGCAAGAGCAAATGCTACAAGAGCAACTTGCAAAAGAGCAGGCTGCCCGTAGTAAAATACGTCAGCAACAAGTGGTGAGCGAAGTTGATAAGTACCGTGCATTAATTATGGCGCGTATTCAACAAAACTTATTGATTGATGAAAAAATGAAAAACCAGCAGTGCCGAGTCAATATTCGTTTAGGCTTTAATGGTTTAGTAACGCAAGTTAAATCATTAGGTGGCGATAAGTTAGTGTGTGAAGCTGCATTAAGAGCAGTGCGCATGGCTGACACATTACCGGTATCTAAAGATAAAGACGTATTCGAACAACTTAAGAATATTAATTTAACAATCAAGCCAGAGTTTTAAAGGAATGATATGTTCAACAAAATAAAAATAGCCTGTTTAGTTTTACTGTTTGGGTTTGTGGGTGTTGCTAATGCAGCGCTTGAAATTGTAATAACTGAGGGTGTAGATGGTGCAAGGCCTATTGCTATAGTGCCTTTTAAATACCAAGGTGTTGGTCCAATCCCTGAAAAATTAAGCAGTGTTATTGCTGCCGACTTAATGCGCAGTGGTAAGTTTAAACCTGTAGATGTAGCGCAAATGCCACAACAGCCGACCAAAGATAGCGAAATTGATTACGCATCTTGGGTTAATAAAGGTGTGGAGGCTGTATTAGTGGGCGAAGTTGAGCAGCAAACTGATGGGCGTTACTTAGTGCGTTATGAGTTAGTTGACGTGATTCGTGGCCAAATTACTGGTGGCAACACACAAATGATGAGTAATGGTAAGTTAATCAAAAGCCAAGATCATATTTTAGAAGCGCGTGAAAGTGTTATTGGTGAAAGCGGTTTTCGCCGTTACTCTCATCGAATCAGTGACGTTATATATGAAAAACTTACTGGTGAGAAAGGCGCATTTTTGACTAAAATTGCTTATGTAATAGTGCGCGATAATGATGAAAAGCCTTACCAATTAGTTGTTGCAGACTATGATGGATTTAATGAGCAAGTATTGCTTCGCTCAAAAGAGCCATTAATGTCGCCAGCGTGGTCACCAGATGGTACTAAGCTAGCGTATGTAACGTTTGAAAACCGCCAAAGCCAAATTTATATTCAAGATATTTACACGGGTAAGCGCGAAATAATCGCAAGCTACCGTGGTATTAATGGCGCACCGCAGTTTTCGCCAGATGGCAAAAAGCTATTATTAGTACTTTCTAAAGACAAGACGGGTGCAACAGAAGTTTACTTGCTTGACCTGGCTACACGCAAAGAAACGCGCTTAACAAATCACCGTAGCATAGATACTGAACCATCTTGGCATCCTAATGGTCAAGATATTGTGTTTACATCTGAAAGGGGTGGTAATGCTCAGATTTATAAGTTAAATTTAAAAACAGGTAGGTCACAACGACTCACCTTTGATGGTGATATGAATCTTGCTGGTTCTATAACACCAGATGGAAAAGAATTAGTGATGGTTAACCGTACCAACGGGCAGTACCATCTTGCTAAGAAAGAGCTGGCTACAGGTGCGTTCCAAGTATTAACGAGAACACGCCTAGATGAATCACCGAGCATAGCGCCAAACGGTTCGATGATTATATATAGCACGCTTCATAATAATAAACAGGTACTTGCGCTAGTATCGATGGACGGCCGCTTTAAAGCACGGTTACCTGTGCTAGACGGACAAGTAAAGGCACCAGCTTGGTCGCCATACTTACAGTAATATTACTGGTTTACTCAAAATAGGAATCTACTCAATGCAACTTAACAAAATACTTAAAGGCCTGCTAATTGCTGTGCCAGTAATGACATTAGCAGCTTGTAGCTCATCTTCAGATATCGATGAAGGTGCTGCAAACCAATCAAATCAAGGCGTTGTTGAGCAATCAACTAACACTGATACAGTTGAAGTAGCTACAATCTCTCCTGAGCAACAAGCAGAAGAGCAACTTCGTCAAAAGTACGAAGCACTTCGCCAAGAGCAAGTAATCTACTTTGATTTTGATAAAGCGACAGTTGAAGGCAAATACGCTGATTTACTTCGTGCACATGCTGAGTTTTTAGTTCAAAACTCATCAGTTAAAGTACTAATTGAAGGCCACGCAGATGAACGCGGTACTCCAGAGTACAATATTGCACTAGGTGAGCACCGTGGCCAAGCAGTTGAAAAATACTTATTAAGCTTAGGTGTTTCAGCTAGCCAAATGTCAGTGGTAAGCTACGGTGAAGAGAAGCCAATGGTTAAGTCTCGCACTGAATCAGCTTTCGCTAAAAACCGCCGTGCGGTACTAGTTTACTAAGATAAGAGATATTATGAAGCCGAAAATTATTTTGGCAGCCATGATATTGAGCGGGAGCACCCAGTTAATGGCTGCTCCCGCTCCTGTTTCAGAAGCTGCGAGTTCACAATCAAGTATTGAGAAGCGATTAGCGTCACTTGAAAATATGATGCAGTCGCGTAACTTTTTGCAAGTAGAGTTACAACAACAGCTCAACTTATTACAAGACGAAGTAAGCCAAATTCGAGGTGTAACAGAAGAGCAAAGCTACAAGCTTGAAAAAGTACTGCAGCGTCAGCGTGAGTTGTACCAAGAAATCGAAAACCGCGTGAGCCAAGCTTATACACAGCCAGCAGCTCCGGTAGCCGATCAGGCACAGCCAAACGACGCACAGACCTATAGCAGTGACTTATCTGAAAACGAAGCGTATGAGCGCGCTGTTGCGTTAATAATGAAAGATAAACGCTACGATCAAGCGATCCCTGAATTTCAAACGTTTTTAACTACGTACCCAAACTCTGTATATGCATCTAATGCGCATTATTGGTTAGGGCAGTTGCTTACAATTAAGAATGATGGTGTAAAAGCGGTAGAGCACTTTAAAGTCGTTGTTAACGAATTTCCAAATTCTAACAAACGTCCAGATGCAATGCTAAAGTTAGGTACACTTTTACAAGATCAAGGTTCGGCGGAGCAAGCACAAAAAATATTGAGTGATCTTATCAATCAATACCCAAGTACAACCGCTGCAAAACTAGCGACTGATCGTTTAGGTAACTAGCGACTAAATTTTTAGTTAAGGCGAGCAAACTACATGGAAACTCTCGAAGAATCTTGGATTTGCATGTAGTTTGAGCACAAACGGTTTAATTTTGTGCATCTAGACATAAAAACTTAAAAAAAGAGACAATTTCGGTTGCACTCATTTTATAAATAAGTATTATAAGCGCCCGCAGCAAACGAATGGTTACCCCACTCGAAATGCGACAAAAAGAGCGGGTTATTAGCTCAGTTGGTAGAGCAGTTGACTTTTAATCAATTGGTCGATGGTTCAAATCCATCATAACCC